>DAIOWB010000212.1:0-5217 GCA_036758725.1 Lacibacter sp. | reverse complement strand
ACCCAGCGGAATGTAAGTGGAGAAATAAAGAATGAAAAATAACGCTTCTTGTTCTGGTTTTTATAATCAATGCCGGGCGACAATAAAAATTTACCCGGCGATAAAAAGCCCGATATTTTCGGATAATTTTCAACAGCATAATTATGGCCTAAAAACAACTGGGTGTTTACATTGGCAAGTATACCATAATTAAAATGATTCTTTTTACCAATGCTGTGATCTGCTTCAAACGTAAGATCAAACCGGTCGTTGGTTTTCCTGAATTTTTTAAAGCTGGCAGCTTCTGTAACTCCTAACTCAATATCAAGATACGTATCAAAAGTATATTTCCCTTTCCGGTGATGGATGGCTTTATTTAAAATTAAGTTTATACCAATCTGAAAACGCTCAGCACCGGTGTTCCAGTTGCTTTGTGCCGACTGGTTTACGTTAAGTACAAATAAACCGGTACTTTTCCATCCATTGCTATCAATACCAGCCGTTTTTTTTGCACCCACTCTTCGCAGTTCTGAAACTGTTTGTGTATTTGCCGAATGATATAATAACAGGGCCAATAATACAACAGGGAATATTCTCATTGAAAGGCAGTTAGGAAATAAATATAATTAAATTTAAAATAGATACATAATCTAAAATGGCTGTTGATGTTATATACTGCACCGGTAATAGAAGTGATCAAACGAAACAGAAATCGGGCATCTATGCAATTGAATAAAGTGAGAATTCATTAATGAAATGTTATTGCAAGACCCTGTGGATTGGCAAAGCATTCGGTATGCTTACAAAACGTTTATTCAAAATTACTATGTTACAAATTAGTGTATTTGATTATGAGCAATCTCACTTTTAATCATCGTATTTTAATTTATGAATTCCTGATTTATTATAATAGCAGTTTTTTATTTTCAAATGATTGGCCAGTTATTTATTATAGCTTCATTTGCCACAAGTTATACCTGTAACAAAAAACAGGTTGCAACTATTGCAACCTGTTTTTACTTAGCATTTCAATATGCTATTGAATCAAACAATAATTTACTGCACAATCAGTTTTTCAACAAAGTTTTCAATGTTTGAATAAACACTCAGAATATATACACCGGGTTTAAGTGCTTGGGCAGGTGTACATGGTATAAAGTTTCTTCCCTGTTGTACAATCAATTTTTGCAGATGCACAATTTTTCCTTGTGAATCTGAAATCTGTAGAGTAGCTATTCCGTTTACGGGAAAGTTCATTGCAATGTTCATTTGTTTTCCGTTAGAAGGATTGGGCATAATCTGTAATCCCTTCTTTGAAGCATCTTTTATTTTTATAACAATGGTATTGCTGTATGTGGAAGTGCCATCTTCATTATGCATATTTAACCTGTAAAAAAGAATACCTGCATAATTTTCAGGAATAGCTTTATCCTTGTACTTATAGTCTGCAGAGGTACTGTTGTTGCTGCCAAAATGAATGGCAACCTGTGAAAAATTCCGTCCATCTGCAGATCTTTCAATTTCATAATGACTGAAATTTTCTTCATTGGCAGTTTGCCAGTTTAATGTAACTGCCTGCTCTTGGTATACTGCTGAAAATGAAAGCAGTTTTACTGGCAATGGTCCGCATAATATATTGTTTACTGTAATGTTGATTGTTTTTGTGCTGGTACAGCCAAACTTATCTTTTGCAGTTAATACAACCGGATAAATTCCGGCAACAGACCAGGATTTGTTTGCAACTTTTCCTGTGGCAGAAGTGCCATCACCAAATGTCCAGCTATAAGTTAGTACATCATCTAACGGGTAGGTATCACTTGAAATTCCTGCATCAAATACATTTGTATTTAAAAGACATACTGCTGTTTGGCGTGCAGTAAAATCTGCAACCGGACAATTATTTACTTTAGCTGAATAATCAAGTGTAAATGAACTATAAATATCTTTTTCAGCCGAATTGAAAGATCCTCCTGCAAGAGAAACGATATCCATTATTTTAATAGATCCGCAATTACATGCACAGGGATTAATAGCACCCCATTCAAGTAATTTGCTGATCACTGTTTGCATATTTACTGTAAATTCTGCATAAGTACCTGCATCCTGACAGGTTGCAGCTGCTATAGTAGGTGAACCTTGAATAGCATTACCAAGGCTAAAACTTTTATTGCCCCACTCCAGTGTAAGGGGCATGTTTGATGTACAGTTACTGCCAATAGCATTCCATCCAAAAGTGATTCCCGCATCAATTGTAGGAGTGCCACAATCTAAATCTAAACGTAATGAGTAGCTTGCTGTACCCGATCCTGTAGTAAATCGTTTAATACCAACATAAATATTATCTGCATTTTTTACAAACCATGCATTTAATACATCTGATGTACCCGGAACCTGAGGATCGCAACATTCATCTGTTCCAACCGGAGTTCCCCAGATGGATTCACCTTCAAAATTGCCATCAATAACAGGTAAGCTTTGAGAGTAAGCACTAACATTCCATAAAAATCCCACGAATAACAAAAACTTTTTCATAATTAATTAGTTTAAGTATCAGAGGGTCGGAAGGGGGTAAGCGTGCTTTTTTGAGGATATTGGAACTTCTTTGAAAGTTGATTTCTCTTTAATTCAAGAAGGGATAGAAAAATAAAAAACAGAATTAGCCATTATTATTTCTAATCAAACAACTAGACGTTGCCTTCTTTGAAATGGTTGTACAGACAATAATTATTTACATAAATAATTATTTTGAAACTAATTTGCTCTATGTATTATGATTATATATAGTTTATAAAATTTTGTTACTGAAGATTAATAACACTGGGTTTAAATAAAATAGCTGAAAAGAATGAATGCCTTATCACTAACTACTATATAATTAAATAGAAAGTGCTCTTATCTGAAAACGGAATTTCAATTATACAAATTTTGAAGTAGCTTAATGGTGAATGAGAAATTTCATACTGTAGATAACTGAATTACCATCCACTTGATTCGTAGAAAACTGTATGGCAAATTCATCAGGGGGTACTACAAACAGAATTAATTAAAATTTTAAGTCAAATCTGTTTACAATCATGAACTCATTTCCGTCTCCATATCCATGGTGCAACAGGATTTATTTCTTTCCATAATCCGATTTTATTAGCTCTTGCTTTTATTTCTGCAGCAGATAAAATTTTATCTGTTGAATATTTTTTAAAATGCCAGGCCATCCCTTCTTCAACCAACTTCAGATTTATCCAATGGCCATTAGTTGTATATACATCACCAAGCAAACGTCCATTGCGGTCTTTGCTTTTATATTTAACAGTAAGCGGTTGCAGCCTGCACCAGGCGCCTAATGCATCTTTTGCATTTTTATAAAAAGATTGTCCACGTTCAGGCGTATCAATTCCATTCAAACGGATGCGATAAGTCATTGATCCAACCAATAAATCAAATGTATCACCATCCACAATTTTTATGGCCCTGCCAACAAGCACAGTTTGAGAAACAGGCACCTTGTATTGTACACTCAATAAAAAAGGAAAACTCAGCAGGAAAAAAATCATTCTTTTCATTCCTGCAATATTAACTGAAAGATTTTAGCAAAAGATTATTTACTCACAATCATAATCTGTTTTATGGCAGTAGTTTATACTTTTCATGATCAATAATAATTGCATGGGTGAATGGCCCTGTTGTTGTAAAGAGAACAGGTAAGTTGAACAGGAGAGGAGAACTTGTACAAAATTGCATCACCTGTTATTTCACTTTATTTAAAAAAGCGTTTAACTTAATAGAATGAAAAAGCTCCTTATCATCTTAATCATCAGCAGCAACTTTTATGCTGCACATGCACAATCGGCCAAAATAGAATTATACGATCTTCTTAAAAAATTATTTTACGATAGTACCGGATATGAAAATGTAGGTGATTGGGCTGTGGGACAGCAAAAAAAAATTCCTGTACAATGGAAAACAGATCATATTGTTATGAGTGATGATACCAGTATTAATTTTTACAGAATGGGTACTGTAAACATCACGATTAATGGGCGTAGTTTTATGCAGGCAGGCAAGCCTGTAAAATGGAACATCATGCTCAAGGGGCCACGCATGGGTTATACTTCATTCAGCATCATCAGTTCACCCTCTGCTGAAATAAAAGCCAAATACACAATTGACAGTTTATTTGGTAAAAAAGCATTCCGTGCTAAACTTATTAAAAGCTGCGATGCAAATGCAATCTCAGGATTTTATTATTATGAACTGAAGCTTCCAAAAAAAGACCTGGCGTTTTTAAAACTAAGCTGGATAACCGTAAATGGAAATACAGCCATCAGGATTGATTGTTATGACAACTGGAGCAAGTATGCAGTAAAATTAAATCCATGTAATTGATATTCATTTATTAATCAGTTTAAGAACGTTAAAGAAACAAACAGCTTGTTGCTTTTGTTGACGTCCTCGCCACTCAACCAATGAATATCAGCATACCACACTACAGGCAACCAACATGATCCCAAAATTTAATCCATTTAAATAGTATTCTCATAAAATTCACTCTATCTTTTACAACGAATAACATCCTTGCCCACAGGGCAGGTGCCACACAATCTTTTTAATCATTAAACAAAACTTACATTTTATGAAACAAGTAATGGTATTATGCTGCCTGGTTTTTGTAATGGCTGCATGCAACAACACAGCAGAAAATAAAACCACGGCAGAAGCAGGTGAAGCCAAAGCAGCTTCTGAAGTAAGCTTGCCGTTCCCCTTATCACAGCCATACAGAAACTGGCAAACCGGCAGTACTGAAAACGTAGTGGTCGCCATGAGTGCATTGAAAGCATTTGTTGATCAGGATTATACAGCACTGGCTGCAAGCCTCGGCGACTCTATTGAAATTCAATTGGATTATTACCATGATAAATTAAGTCGTGACAGTGCCATTAGCATATTTAAGTCTGTACGGCCCATGTATAATGATCTTACCATCACCATGAATGATTATGAGTCTGTGATTTCTGAAGATAAAAAAGATGAGTGGGTTACTATCTGGTACAAGCAGGTATGGAAAGATAAAGACGGGAAAGCCGATTCACTCAATATGATTAACGATTGTAAAATACAAAATGGTAAAATGATTCAGCTCGATGAAAAAATTCAGCACTTCCCTGTAAAAAAATAATTCAATGTTTATCAAAACGCCCTGCATTTTAAATGCAGGGCATTTTATTTTTAAGTTGCTGTGGT
>DAIOWB010000211.1:0-5252 GCA_036758725.1 Lacibacter sp. | reverse complement strand
GTGATATAATTAAAAACAATTGATTGAAATGTATTAATACCAAACCTCTCAACCAATTTAAATGAAAGTGTGAGCCACGATGAAAGGATGATGCTGCCTATTAAAAAGATCATATTTTATTGAAGAATTTAGATTTTATATTTCAGATTTTTAAATATCTTAATTGAATCTGTTAATATATTTTGTTCGCTGACCAATTGATGATTAATTAAAACGGGTGCTGTTAATCCATTTTCAATTTTCAATTTTTCATTTTCAATTATTCTGGCTTCGTCCCACAACCCTGCATCAATAAAACTCTGTAATAGTTGTGCACCGCCTTCTACCAGTACTGATAGCAATTGTAATTGATAAAGGGCTTTGATTATTTCATGAACTACATTTTGATCATTAGCAATTTGATAATACTGTACATTCCCTTCCTGAGAATGTTTCTTCGTATTAAAGATGATGGTTTTAGCATCATGATTAAATAATTGAAGTGTGGACGGCAATCTCAAATCTTTATCTAATACCAAACGAACAGGTTGTTTACCCTGCCAGTATCGATTGGTTAACTGCGGATCATCAAGCAAAGCTGTATTTGTTCCCACAAGGATGGATGCTTCTTCGCTTCTCCATTTATGCACTAACTTATTTGTAAACTCATTACTGATAAACAATCGTTGAACAGCAGAGGTCAAAGTCCCTCCTTTGGAGGGATTTAGGGAGGCTACTTTTCCATTTGCTGTTTGCGCCCATTTTAAAATAATATACGGACGATGTTTCTGATGAAATGTAAAAAACCGTTTATTCAAATCAATACATTCTGTTTTCAACACATCAACAACTGTCTCCACTCCTGCTTCATTTAATTTTTCAATCCCTCTCCCATTTACTTCTTTAAACGGATCTCTGCAACCAATCACCACTTTTTTAATTTGATGTTGAATGATGAGATCACTGCAGGGAGGCGTTTTACCAAAATGAGAACAAGGTTCTAATGAAACATATAGAATTGAATGAGGTATTAAATCTGTATATCCCTTTTCCATTGCCTGCTTAATGCAATTCACTTCAGCATGTGCTTCTCCGTAGCGTTGATGCCAACCTTCTGCTATGATTTGCTCATTATGCACAAGCACTGCTCCCACCATTGGATTGGGAGCCACATAACCAGCCCCTTTCTTGGCCAGTTCAATACAGCGCATCATATAGATTTCATCATTCGTCATTGACAGTCTGCAAAAATAGTTGTTTCAGAAGAAGCAGGTAGATTTGCATTAATGAACTGGAAAGAACAATATCAGCATCTCAGCAAATCCTTGCTTACGGTTTATGATCAATCTGAAGCAAATGCTATTGCAAAAACGGTTGCAGAATCCATTGGCAAAGGAAGTTTATTGAGCTTAAATGATAAGGAAATTCCAAGTGTTGAAATAGAAAGATTGAATGATGTATTGAAACAATTACTTTTAAACCGTCCTGTTCAATATGTTTTAAATGAAGCATGGTTTTATGGGTTGAAGTTTGAAGTGAATGAAAATGTTCTCATTCCACGACCGGAAACGGAAGAGTTGGTTGATTGGATAATTAAAGAAATGAAAAATGGAAAATGGAAAATGAAAAATGAAGCTGCACATTCTAATTATTCATCGGGTAATGATCAGCTAACAATACTCGATATTGGCACTGGCAGTGGTTGTATCCCTATCGCCATCAAGAAAAATATACCGGCTGCAGAAGTTTCTGCTATTGATGTTTGCAGTGAAGCCTTACACACTGCAATCAATAATGCAGTAATACATGACACAGAAATTCATTTTCAACTCCTCGATTTTTTAGATGAAAGCAAATGGAATGAATTGAGAACGTACGACATCATTGTAAGCAATCCTCCCTACATCAAAACAACTGAGGCAAAGACCATGAGTGATCATGTGTTGCAATACGAGCCACACAAAGCATTATTTGTTCCTGATGATGATGCGTTATTGTTTTACAGGAAAATTGCTGATTTCAGTTTACAGCATCTTAATAAAAACGGAGTTGTTTATTTAGAAATCAATCAGCAGCAGGGAAAAGAAACCACCGAGTTGTTTCAACAAAAAGGATTTAGTGTTGAATTAAAAAAAGATATGAGCGGAAATGAACGGATGGTAAAAGCAGTAGTTAATAATTAATAATGAATAATTGATAATGAATAATTAAAGAAGCACGCCCCACTTTCCACTTTCCACTTTCAATTTTCAATTTTCCATTTCCTTATTGCACTCCTTTTTTATCAACACTCATTACTGCCTTAACACCTAAACGGTCGGCAGCACGTAGTACCGCAGCAAAACTTTCAATCGTTGCATTTCTGTCGGCATTCACCACAATACTTACTTCTTCTCCGCTGCTGCGTTTATTTCTGATCAATTGCGAAAGAGTGGTATCCATCAATAACGGATCAACAGGTTGAGAGCCCACATAAAAATGATTGGTGGCATCAATAGTAACCACTACTGTTTGTTTACTCCTTGTATTGCTTTTTGCTTTAGGTAACGATGCTTTGCGTACGTTGGGATTTGCCAGTGTACTTACAATTAAGAAAAACATGAGCAGGATAAACAGGATATCGTTCAACGCATCCGTAAACACTTCTGATGACTCGCCTCTTTTTTTTCTGAGATTCATGTGTACCTTGTTTAACGGGTTGGTTCCTGTAATACATCTAAAAAGTCAGCAGCTGAAGCTTCCATTTTATTCAACGCTTTTTCTACCTGGGAATGTAAAATATTATGTAACAGGTATGCAATTAAACCAATTACCAAACCGGTTATAGAAGTAATAAGCTTGGTGTAAATACCGCCTGCAATTGTGCTTAATTCATATTCACCAGTTGCATTGATATTAAAGAACAACTGCATTAAACCAACCAATGTACCCACAAAACCAAAAATGGGCGCCACTTTCGATATCACTGCCAGAATATTCACATTCCGTTCCAGTTTGTACATTTCAAGCTGGGCCACATTTTCCATACTGTTTTCAATGGAATCAATAGGCTTTCCAATGCGTTGTAATCCTTTGTCAATAATTCTGCCTACGGGGTTATTGGTATTCTTTGCAAAATTTCTTGCAGCAATCACATTTCCACTCAGAATATTATCACGAATAATGTTCATGAAATTATCATCTGTTTTTGTTGCTTTTTGTATGGCCATCCATCTTTCAACAAAAACAAAAACCGTAGCAACACTTAAAAGAAGTAAGGGCAGCATAATCCATCCGCCTTTAAAAAGCAAATCAATTAAATGCATTTCTTTAGGAGTTACCGGTGTTGTGACTGCTTTTGAAAGTGTATCAACTGCATTCTGTACCTGGAGAAGAAAAATGTTCATCTGAATTTATTGGTTTTAACAAATGTAAATCTTGCTGCACATTAAAACGTGCTGTATCTGTCTTTATTTTCCACAGCCAAATTTTAATCCAACTTTACAAAGTAGCAGCTTTGTTTTGTTATAGAATTGCAAAAAAGCCAAATGCGCAAGGCTTAATGTTAAATGCATGGGCAATTTCAATACTTTGTAATCTTTTTCAAACCCGCCGCTTTCCGCATTCAGCATTCAGCATTCAGCATTCAGCATTCAGCCTCCCTTCCTCTTTTTGTCAATTCCTTCACTTCAACTAACTTCGCTGCCGATCAATTTTCAATTATCAACTAACAAATTCTCACCCTTCGACTGCGCTCAGGATTTGAAGGAATAAAAAAAATAATATAGTTATGGCATACGATGTAATTGTTCTCGGTAGTGGTCCTGGTGGTTATCCCGCTGCTATCCGTGCTTCACAACTGGGTTTAAAAGTGGCAATTGTTGAAAAAGAAAGCCTGGGTGGTGTTTGTTTAAACTGGGGTTGTATTCCTACAAAAGCATTATTGAAAAGTGCACAGGTATATGATTATATGAAGCATAGTGCTGATTACGGAATCAGTGCCAGTGATGTAAAACATGATTTTGGCGCTGTTATAAAACGCAGCCGTGGCGTGGCCGATAAAATGAGCAAAGGTGTTCAGTTCTTAATGAAGAAGAATAAGATTGATGTGATTATGGGTTACGGAAAAATTGCCGGCAAGGGTAAATTAGAAGTAGCTTCTGCAGATGGTACAAAACAAACAGTAGAAGCAAAATATATCATCATCGCAACAGGTGGCCGTAGCCGTCAGTTAGATTCATTGCCACAGGATGGTAAAAAAATTATTGGCTACAGAGAAGCAATGGTATTGCCAACACAACCTGCATCCATGATTGTTGTGGGCAGTGGCGCCATTGGTGTTGAGTTTGCCGATTTTTATAACAGCATGGGTACAAAAATTACCATTGTTGAATTTATGCCCAGGGTTGTACCTATAGAAGATGAAGATATTTCTAAAGAACTGGAAAAACAGTTGAAGAAAAAAGGAATGACCATAATGACCAGTGCCGAAGTAACCAGTGTAGATACAAGTGGTTCAGGAGTAAAAGCAAAAGTAAAATCATCAGCGGGTGAAATTACTTTAGAAGCTGATATTGTTTTAAGTGCAATTGGTGTGGTTGCCAACATTGAAAATATTGGCCTTGAACAAAACGGTATTAAAACTGAAAAAGGAAAAGTAGTGGTAGATAAATACGGACAAACATCAGTACCCGGCATTTATGCCATTGGTGATTGTGCACCGGGCCAGGCGTTGGCACATGTTGCAAGCAAAGAAGGCATTAATGCAGCTGAACATATTGCATACATGGAAAAGAAACACAACCATGCACCCGAAGCAATGGA
Organism: Lacibacter sp.; assembly: GCA_036758725.1. Taxonomy (GTDB): domain Bacteria; phylum Bacteroidota; class Bacteroidia; order Chitinophagales; family Chitinophagaceae; genus Lacibacter. The sequence continues at coordinate 470 of DAIOWB010000211.1, read as the reverse complement.
TTATAATAATATACCAGGCTGTACCTATTGCTCACCTGAAATTGCAAGTGTTGGTTATACAGAGAAAGCAGCAAAGGATGCCGGTTATGAAATAAAGGTGGGCAAGTTTCCGTTTATGGCCAGTGGTAAAGCAAGTGCATCGGGCAGTACAGAAGGTTTTGTAAAAGTAATTTTTGATGCCAAGTATGGAGAGTTTCTGGGCGCACACATCATTGGTGCAGGTGTAACAGAACTGATTGCTGAAGTGGTGGTAGCAAGAAAACTTGAAACAACAGCTCATGAAATTCTCAATGCCGTTCATCCGCACCCAACTATGAGCGAAGCTGTGAAAGAAGCAACAGCCGTTGCCTATGGCGAAGCAATTGATATTTAATGTAACTTTAAAGTAAGAATAAAGTACATTTTTTATAGAACCCAAACAGAGAACCATTAATGTACAAGGATCATCGGAAACGGTGGTCCTTTTTTTT
>DAIOWB010000210.1:0-5254 GCA_036758725.1 Lacibacter sp. | reverse complement strand
ACAAAAAAATATTGCTTTACCAACCCAGCACCCATGCAAAAATGAGCGGCGCTACAATGGTTGCATCACTTTCAACAATAAACTTAGGTGTATTAATATCCAGTTTGCCCCAGGTAATTTTTTCGTTTGGTACAGCACCACTGTAAGAACCAAATGAAGTAGTTGAATCACTTACCTGGCAGAAGTAACTCCAGAACGGAACATCATGCCACTCCAGATCCTGGTACATCATTGGCACAACACAAATTGGAAAATCGCCTGCAATACCACCACCTATCTGGAAAAATCCAACACCTTTACCACTGCTGTTGTTACGATACCAATCGGCCAGCCATACCATATATTCAATACCATTTTTTACAGTACTTGCTTTTAACTCCCCTTTAATTACATAACTGGCAAAAATATTTCCGGTAGTACTGTCTTCCCAACCGGGAACAACAATAGGAATATTTTTTTCTGCTGCTGCAACAATCCAGCTGTTCTTTGGATCAATTTCATAATACTGTTTTAAATCGCCACTTAAAACAGTTTTGTATAAAAACTCATGCGGAAAATAGCGTTCGCCTTTTGCTTCTGCTTCTTTCCATTGCTGTACCAAATGTTTTTGTAAACGACGGAATGCTTCTTCTTCGGGTATACAGGTATCCGTTACACGGTTATAATGATTTTCTAACAAATCCCATTCATCCTGCGGAGTAAGATCTCTGTAATTAGGTACACGTTTGTAATGGCTGTGTGCAACAAGGTTCATTACATCTTCTTCCAGGTTGGCGCCAGTACAACTGATGATTTGTACTTTATCCTGGCGAATCATTTCTGCTAAACTTAATCCCAACTCAGCAGTACTCATAGCACCTGCCAATGTGATCATCATTTTACCACCTTCGTTTAAATGTGTTTCATATCCTTTTGCTGCATCAACCAAAGCTGCTGCATTAAAGTGGCGGTAATGATGTTGTACAAATTGTGAAACGGGTCCTTTGTTCATTTTATAAAATTTTAAAAGTGACCGCCTTCAGATCCCAACTGAAGTGATGGGAGACTTTGCGAAGCCGCAAAAATAAAGATTTGTGTGAAGCGAAAGACGCTGTTTGTGTACAAATTCTACAAATGTTCTTTTTATTCCAATTGCAGGAATTAAAACTGCAAACTATTCCCTTCAAATTTCCACAACTTTGATTTAGCTGTTGGGATGTGTTTACCTGTTTTTTCATCCATTTTGTAACCGGTTTGTACAGCTTTTATTGTTTGATTTTTTTTGTTGAAAACAAACTTTGTATGAAACTCATAATACCCTTTCTGATGCGGTTCAAAACTGCCACTGTTATCTTCACTACTGATCATATTGAGCACGGGTAATCCGTTATAATAAAAAGTAGTGTTGATGGAGGTAATACCCATACCACTGTACCCGTCATCTATTTGCAACAATATGTAACTATTGCCAAGATCAATAAGTTTAAGTGTGTAATTGGGCTCGCCAAATGTACCATGTTGCCCCATGTTCTTTTTAACTGATGATAGGCTATATGTATTATCAATGATATCAAAAGTTATAAGGCTGATATGCGTACCACAAACATGACAACTGTTTGTGTTTTCAATTTCTCCTTCTTCGTTCTTCATGTAAGAAGAAGTATGAGCTACCAGGTATAAATTGTTTTCGTAAACAAAAGCAGTGTCAAGCTTTGTATAAAGGAAACCGTCTCCAAGTGTTCCGCCCAATTCATACAAGTCGGCAGTTGTTGCTTTCCATTTAATACTCCCGGTTTCTTTATCCCAATTGCCTTCAAACACTTTTTCAAGCAGATTGTTATAAGAAGTGCTCAATGGTGCTGTAATAAATTGCTGTGCCTGCAGGTTTGTTGTAAGCAAAAGATACAACAGCAATGAAGTGACAATTTTCATAATCAAAGTAATTCAACTTCGTAAATGTAGGCGTCCTGTTTCTGCAAAAGAATACCCTCCAGCCACAAAATTTAACTGTGAAAATAGCAGCAGCATAACATTGCATCAGATTGTTGCGATTCTAAACGGATGAATAACGGATTACTTACAGCTTTTCAGCCAATCTTTAATTCCCTGTACAATTTTTTCTGCCATTTGTTTGCGGTATGCTGTAATGAGTACATTGGTTTCATCTTCAGGATTACTGATAAACAAGGTTTCAACCAATACATTCGGAAACTCAGTCAATCCATTTAATATGAAGTTGAAGTTGCCCACATTGCCAAACTCCTTTAATCCCATATTCAACATTTGTGCAAGAATGGTTTGTGTAAGCGGACGGTAACCGATGTGTTTGTAATAGGTACTTACTCCTTTTATGCGGATGGGATCGGCAGCGCTGTTTAAATGAATGCTTAAAAGCAGGTCAGGATTTTTTTCTTTGAAAAAAATAAAGCGGTCGTGGTTATCATAAGTGGTATCTTTTGTACGGGTCATAATTACTGTTGCGCCTTCAGCCATTAAAGCCTGTTGCAGTTCTTTTGCAATAAGAAGCGTCATATCTTTTTCCATGATGCCTGTAATACCAAAAGCACCTTTGTTTGTTCCACCATGACCGGCATCAACAGCAATCACTAAATTTTTTAATTCAAGAGATGAAGGTTGGCGTTTAACTTTTATCACCAGATTATTTCCGTTGTAATAAATGCTATGTCCCCAATGCTGCGAATGATTTAATTCAATGGTTATTCTGAAAACATCTTCATCAACCTGGTTGTAATACACATTTTTTATTTCTTTGATGCTACTCATTTGTGTCAGCCAGTTGGTATTGGATGTTGCACCAAATACATCAACAACAATTTTTGAAGGATTCACTTCCTGAAAACTTTGATACGGTAACCGCTCTGAAAGAATAAGTGATATATAATCATATGCACTATCGCCCCATACACGCATGCTGCTGGTTAATGATGCGGGTGAAAAATGTTCTTTGCTTAAAACATCAACATGTTGCTCTTCTATATAAGCCTGGCGTTTTTTGCTTAACTGCACACAGTATTTATCGCCCACTTTACTTATTGCTTTTAATTTTACCAATGAATCCAGGTAACCCATTTTGGTGCCTCCCAATCTGTCTTCGCCCAAACCAAGTAACAAATAAGGAAGTTTGCCTTTGGTTTGTAAAATCATATTGCCCGCAGGCATGAGTGCAAAATTGCTTTTTGTTGTTGCAATAATCCTTTGTTCATTATTGGGTTGAACTATAATTTTGAGGCTTGCTTTTTTTTCTGAAAACAAATTGTCGTTTTCTTTTACAACATACTCAGCTTTATAAATTCCTCTTATGCTGTTTGAATCTTTTATAGGAACTTCCGGAAACTCAAAACCATTTTCAAGTTTTACAACTGTACTTGGTAATGTTTTAACGGTAAACCTTAATCTGTCGCCTGGCTTTAGTAATAAATCTCCCAATGGTTCAATTCGTACATATTCAACTGTGTTAGTTGTTACTTCTTTTTCTTTCTCAGGTTTTTTCAATGTATAAAAAACAGTTTGAGAAACTTTAAATCCTTTTTTATCAACAGCTACCAGTTGCACACTTGTATCACCTTGTTTTAAATTTATTTCTGCAGCAAAAGCGCCAGTAGGCCATACTTTTATTTCAGTACCATTTAAAGTAAGTACACATTCTTTGCAGGTTGTGCCTGTAATAAACTGCCGGGAAGTTGTAACTGAATTTTGATTTTTTGAAGGTGCAACCACATTCAGCAAAACAGATTGTGCCTGTAATGCCTCAATGATGAATAGAAATAGAAACAGAAATAAAAAACGCATAGGAGAGAGTTGAAATAAAAAATCCTCTGCAAATTATGCAAAGGATTTTTAAAAGAAATAAATACCGGTGAGTTACCTGTTTGGGGGGCCCACCGTGTTAAAATTATAAAGCATACTTGCCATCATGTCTTAGCCTGGCAGTAATTCTTCTTCTTGCTTCTTTGCTGTTAAAAGGTTCTACTTTGGTAAAACGTTTTAAACCAAGTAACATCATTCTGTGTTCATCACCATCAGCAAATGCATTAATGGCATCTTTACCAAACTTGTTAATACGATCTGCAGCATCATATAAATAAGTACGCATCATATCCAGTTCAAACTGGCAGGCAGCTTCGCCTTTTGTTTCAACCAGCTTGGCAACACGCAACAACGCACTTTCTGCATTAAAGGTTTGAATTGCCATATCAGCAATATTCATTAACACTTCCTGCTCATGCTCAATCTTCATCATTAGTTTTTGCACTGCAGCACCCGCCGTCATCATAATTGCTTTTTTGAAATTGGCAACTGCTTTATATTCTTTTGCAAAGGCTGTTTCATCATCATTCCCAAATTCAGGAATACTCATTAATTCTTTTTGAACAGCCATTGCAGGACCCATAATATTCAAACGGCCTTTCATAGCACGCTTCAATACCATATCAACAGTTAACAGTCGGTTGATTTCATTCGTGCCTTCATAAATTCGGTTAATGCGGCTGTCTCTGTAAGCTCTTGATATATCATACTCATCACTAAAACCATTACCACCATGTATCTGTACACCTTCATCAACTACAACATCCAATACTTCGCTTCCATCAACTTTCAACATGGCACATTCAATGGCAAATTCTTCAGCTGCGCCAAGTAATGCTTCATTAAATGGTTTACCTGCCGCAAGCAATTCATGTTCTTTAGCATCAATCCATTTGCTTGTTCTGTACAAGGCACTTTCACATACCCAAATACGTGTTGCCATTTCTGCCAGCTTATGTTGCATGGCGCCAAAGTTGATGATGGGTGTTTTAAACTGCTCCCTTGTCATGGCATAAGTTAAAGCAACATTCAATGAACGTTTAGATCCGCCCAATGCAGCAGCTGCCAGTTTTAAACGACCGATATTTAATATGTTGAATGCAATGACATGTCCTTTACCAATTTCCCCCAATAAATTTTCAACCGGTATTTTACAATCCTGGAAATATAACTGAACAGTTGAAGAACCTTTAATGCCCATTTTGTGTTCTTCTGGTCCTTGTGTAAAACCTTCTGCACCACGATCAACAATAAAACAGGTAAAATCTTTTCCGTCAATTTTTGCAAATACGGTATATACATCAGCAAAACCACCATTGGTGATCCAGCATTTCTGTCCGTTTAAAATATAATGCTTACCATCTTCGCTCAGCTTGGCCGTTGTTTTTGCACCCAAGGCATCACTGCCGCTGTTGGGCTCCGTTAGTCCGTAAGCGCCTTTCCATTC
>DAIOWB010000209.1:0-5259 GCA_036758725.1 Lacibacter sp. | reverse complement strand
ATCCTCATTAATAGCATCCATTGAAAATGAAGGATTATGCTTCATTACCTTGAAATACAAGGCGGTAAGGTATTCTGTACAGCCTAATGATCCCCCTGGATGTCCACTTTGACAATCATGAACCATACGTACAATGTCTCTGCGAATTTGTGTTGCTATTTCTTTCAGTTCTGCCATAAAATTGAATTGCGGGCAAAGCTAACAGAAAAATATTTTCAGTCTCAGTAAACTTTTTCACTCTTTTTGGGATCATAGGTTAGTAATAATTGATTTGTTGGACGAGAATATTTGATTATAAAATAATATTACCTATTTTGTCGTTCCGGCCATATCATTAGATTTGCATCATATTTGAAAACTCAACTGCATGGATCACCTTCTAATAGGATCAGTTATAGCCTTCTTAATTACATTCTCAGCAATCCCAATAATAATAAGGGTAGCTGAAATGAAACATTTGTTTGATGTGCCCGATGACCGAAAAGTACATTTAAACCCAATCCCTTCTTTAGGGGGTATTGGAATATTCTCTGGTTTTATTCTTTCTTTTTTAGTGGCAGCCCCTGCCGGCATGATAGAAACTCAATATTTTGCTGCCGCATTTCTGGTGATTTTTTTTCTTGGGCTTAAAGATGATATTGTTGTTTTAACAGCTTTAAAGAAGTTTTTAGGTCAGTTACTCGCTGCCTTTATTATTGTATACAAGGGCGGAGTGATGATTGATGGGATGTTTGGTTTTATGGGGATGGAAAAAATGCCTTTTTTATTAAGTTTGATTTTTACCTATTTCACAATTATAGTTATCACAAACTCTTTTAATTTAATTGATGGAGTTGATGGACTTGCCGGTTCATTGGGGTTGTTTACTTCAATTTCGTTTGGTATTTATTTCTTCCTAGCACAGCAACCCTTGTATGCTGTAATGGCATTTGGTTTAGCCGGAAGTATTTCTGCCTTTTTAATTTTCAATATTTCACCCGCAAAAATTTTCATGGGCGATACGGGTTCACTTTTGCTGGGATTAGTAAATTCAATTCTGGTTATAAAGTTTATACAAGTAGCAACAGCCCCAACAGCAGTTATTCATTTACCAACGGCACCAGCTATCGGTTTTGCCATACTTTTTGTTCCCCTGTTTGATACTTTACGCATATTTGCCTATCGTATTTTAACAAGAAGATCGCCTTTCAGTCCCGATCGAAATCATATTCATCATTTGTTGCTTGAAAGAGGTTTAAGTCATAACATGGTTACCTTCTTATCTGTAGGCTTCAATATTTTAATTGCCGGAGCAACACTGCTGGGCCGTAATTTAAATATAACTTTATTACTGCTGGGTTTAATCAGTATTGGTTTTTCAGTAATCAGTTTACTCATTTATTCTAACAAAACCAACCGCAGAAAACTTTTTCCTCTGTCATTTGAAGAAAAAGTTAAACTGGATTCCGGAACAAAAGTCATTGCAATTAAAACCGGCACAACAGTTCATGAACCTGAGGAAATGATCAAGTAAAATTTCAAAGTTTGTGTTAATCTAAAAGCTGACAAACCAACATTTTCAGTAGGTTTGCATCTCAATAATTTTAATTGTATGTCAGTAGATCTTTCAATGATTTTTGACGATGCTGAAGAGCACATGAAAAAAGCTATTCAGCACCTTGAAATAGAGTTAATAAAAATCAGAGCAGGAAGAGCAAATCCAAATATGCTTGATGGCATCGTTGTGGATTATTATGGTTCTCCAACTGCAATTAGCCAGGTGGGTAATATTAGTGCTTCTGATGCCAGAACTATTACAATACAGCCTTGGGAAAAAAACATGCTTCATCCAATTGAACGGGCAATCATTAATTCAAATATTGGATTAGCTCCCCAAAACGATGGTAATATAATTCGTTTATTTCTTCCTCCTTTAACTGAAGAAAGAAGAAAAGAGTTAGTAAAAAAAGTAAATGCAGAAGGTGAGCATACAAAAATTGCTGTACGTAATATCCGAAGAGATGCAATTGAGCATATAAAAAAATTACAAAAGGAAGGATTGAGTGAAGATGCAGCAAAAGATGCAGAAAAAGATATTCAGGATCTTACAGATAAGTTTAGTGGAATGATTGATAAACATCTTGAATTAAAAGACAAAGAAATCATGGCTGTATAATATCATTTAATTATTTTATTAGGAGAATGCATTCATGCATTCTCCTTTTTATTATCGGTTAGCGAGATAAACACCTGTTAAAATAATCATTAGCCCCAGTATCTGAAGTCCCGAAACAGTTTCTCCGGCAAGTAAACCCCAGAAAACAGCAACGAATGGTATGCCGTAGGTAACCATTGAAGAAAATAAAGCCCCTGCTCTTTTCATGAGCATGTAAAATAAAATAGAAGCGATAGCGGTGCCAAAAACACCAAGTACTATTGAAGCGCTTGAAGAAATTAGTAATGCTCTATTGAAGAATGAATGGTTAAAGAAACCTAAAAAATATAAAAGAATTGCTGAAGGAACAATGAGGAAGCCAAATGAAACGGCAGCTAAGTTTAATGATCCTATATGTTTTAGATATTTACTTACCAGATTAACATTAATGCCATAACAAATAGTTGCAGCAATAACTAATGAAGAAAAAATCATATTGCTATTTGTAGTATTCCCATCTTTTGAAAAAAACAGTAGCAGCATTCCGCAAAAGCCTATCACTACACCAACAGTTTTATTTAATTGAACTGATGATTTAAAAAACAAAAAACCAATAATGATTACAAAAAGCGGAGTTAATGCGTTGAGCATTCCGGCCAAAGCACTATCAATTTGAGTTTCAGCAATACAAAACAGAACAGCAGGAAAAAAACTTCCAAGTAAACCTGAAACCAGCACTTTACCCATGTCCTTAAAATGAATTTCACGAAACCCTTTTAATGCAAATGGAAGAAGAATAATACCGGCACTTAAAATACGGATAGTTGCAACTTCATAAGCCGATAATTCTTTTAATCCTTCTTTCATTAATATAAAAGAGCTGCCCCAAATGATGGAAAGAATGAAAAAGAGACTCCAGTTAATAAGTTTTGGATTCATAAAATAAAGCAGTAAAGGTGTAAGAAATTACTTAATTCTCAAGTATTCATTGTTTATATTCGTAATAGAAATTTATTATTATGGCAAAAATCAATCTCGGTACAATCAAAACAGTTGCTCCAAAATCAATTGATAAAGAAAAAACAAAAAAGAAAACTGCAGCTATTCTTGAGAAGCTCGATGAACTGCAAAATTTATTAATAGCAGAGAATAAGCATTCTCTTTTAGTGATTATACAGGGCATGGATGCCAGTGGAAAAGATGGAGCATTAAGAGATGTTTTTGGTTCATTAAATCCATTAGGTGTTTCAGTTCGTTCATTTAAAGCACCTACACCAGAAGAACTCAGTTATGATTTTTTATGGCGTGTTCATAAGCATGTTCCTGCCAAAGGAATGATTAGGATTTTTAACCGTAGTCATTATGAAGATATTGTTATTACCCGGGTACATGGATGGTGTGATGACGATACTGCCAAAAAACGAATCAATGCAATTAATGATTTTGAACAATTACTGGTAAACCATAATAACACAAAAATCCTGAAATTTTATTTACACGTTTCTCAAAAGGAACAGTGGGAAAGGCTGCAGGAGCGTACTCATGATAAAACCAAAATGTGGAAGTATAATGAGCGGGATTTTGCAGAAGCAAAACTTTGGAAAAAATACATGTTTTATTATGAAACCTGTTTTAATGAGTGCAACAAAGTTCCCTGGATTATTGTACCAAGTGATCAGAACTGGTATAAAGAATTTATCATTGCCTCACACGTATATGAAACACTTTCTAATCTTAAAATGCAATATCCCGGATTGAAAAAATAAATTTGAATTATTCAAAAAAATAGTGAACATTTGCGCCTTTCTCTGCCATTTCATAAACCTTTTTCATTATTTTTTATTAACAACTAAAACCAACGTTTATGGGAATGCTTAAAGAATTTAAAGAATTTGCAATGAAGGGCAACCTGGTTGACATTGCCGTTGCCTTTGTTATGGGTGGCGCTTTTGGAAAAGTAGTCACTTCATTTACTGAAGGAATCGTTTCTCCTTTAATTGGATTAATTGGCGGTGCTGATCTTTCTAAGAACATGATCACTTTAAAGGAAGCTGTAACCGATGCTTCAGGAAAAGTAGTTACAGAGGGTGTTTTCCTTAAATGGGGAGACTTTGTAACTGCAATTATTAATTTTATCATTGTTGCTTTTGTGATGTTTATGATCATCAAATCGCTTGCTAAAATGAAGAAAGAAGAGCCACCTGCTCCTCCTGCAGAACCATCATCTACTGATAAGCTTTTAGCTGAAATCAGAGATTCTTTAAAGAAATAAAATATACTTCTTTAAATACAAGCGGTAATAGATCTATCTATTACCGCTTTTTTTATCTGTGTTGTTTGCAACGCTGGCATTTAATTTGACGTCTTAATTTTTCAATTAACTATTTATGACAAAGAAAATTTTATTTACTGCTTTAATGGCAGTCTCAATTTCTGCAATTTCTGCCCAGGACCAGGATGTTCAAAAACTGAAAAACGAAACCAAGCGTGAAATTAAAAAAGATGAAAAACAGAAAGAAGGCTGGACAAAAGGTGGTGTGTTTAACCTCAACCTCAGCCAGGGTGCCAGCCGCAACTGGGCTGCCGGTGCTGAAAAATCATCTTTCTCAATTAATGCATTGGTAAACACATTTGCTTTTTATAAAAAGGGCAAAAATTCATGGGACAATACGCTTAATATGCAATATGGTATTGTGAATGCTACAAGTATTGGAACCCGTAAAAACGATGATCGTTTTGATTTCTTAACCCGTTACGGTTATCAGTTAAAAAATCCAAAATGGTATGCATCTGCATTAGGTAATCTCCGTACACAATTTACCGATGGTTTTGATTATTCAACAACACCAGCAAAAACCAAAAACTCTGGATTGTTTGCTCCGGCTTATGTTCTGTTATCACCGGGTTTGTTGTACAAGCCTAATGCTACATTTGATTTCTTTATATCGCCTGTTACTTCCCGTTGGGTTATTGTAAATGATAAAAATTCAGGGTTGCGCCCATTGTATAATATCCCATTAGGTAAATCTGCCAATTATGAACTTGGCGCATTTGCAACAGCCAACCTGAAAAAAGAAATTGCTAAAAATATTAATTATACCAGCCGCTTGGATTTATTTAGTAAT
>DAIOWB010000208.1:0-5263 GCA_036758725.1 Lacibacter sp. | reverse complement strand
GGAGGCCCTATCGTACAATAGCTGCCATGATTTTATGGCATGCATATATTAAGAAGCGGAATTTGAAAGTAGAAGCATAAAAAAACCTTATAATCAGAGAATTTTTAAAGATCATTGTATTGATATAAGGGATCAAGCGGAGTGCCGTCCTTCATTTCAAAAACCGGTTTAATTAATCCGTCTTTTAATCCGTATGCCCATCCATGCAGATCAGGCCTTTCTTCGTTTTTCCAGGCTTTTTCAATAATAGATGTTTTTGCAAGTCGCTGTACTTGCTCAATCACATTTAGTTCTGTTAATCTGTCTGTTTTTTTTCTTCATCTGTAATTGCATTTAATTTTATACGGTTATCACGATAAACATCTTTAATGTGGTGTAGCCACATATTTAAAATCTGCTTAAAATCATGATTGCCCATGGCTGCTTTAATTCCACCACAACCATAATGCCCGCAAATAATTACATGTTTTACTTTTTAAATTACAACGGGGTATTCAAGTACACTTAACAAATTAATATCGGTATGAATAACCAGGTTTGCAACGTTTCGGTGTACAAAAATTTCTCCTGGTTCAGTACTTGTAATTTGGTTTGCCGGCACACGGCTATCACTGCAGCCAATCCATAAAAATTCAGGCGTTTGTAACTTTGAAAGACAATCAAAAAAACCGGAATCCTGTAATTTTTTTCCGTAGCCCATTTATAATTTTCTTCTAATAAAAGTCATATGGTTTCATACTTACCTCCCTTTATTAGCGTTGAAGCATTGCGTTTTAAAAACCATTTATTAAAGAATGATTAATAAATTAAGAGAAACAAAAGCCCTGATGCTCTAAAATTTATCCAGGTAAAAGCCAACTTTGTATTGCTTGGTTTACAAGTTTCAAAACCATATCTTGCAGCACATTTTCATGAAAAGGAATTCTAAAAAATACATAGCCAAAAAAGTCTTTCCCGTCATATTTATGATGTTGTCTTTATTATGGCTTACCGTAAGTACTCCTTTTGTTTATGCAGGTCAAAAGGAAATGGCAAAACAGCAAATAACAAGCACCGGTACCCCACTTTCAGAAAATGAACAGGAAAATTCAAACCCCTTTGGAAATTCTACTGAAGAGAAAACACCCGGCAGCAACTCCTTTTCTGAAGAATATCTGCACGATGAGCATCTAACAAATCATTTTTTTTCATTCAGGTTGCAACATTATAAATGTGATGATGCTGCCTGTTACATTGCCTTTCACGGCGAATTGCTGGTTCCTCCTCCCAATTACGTATAAGATATCTGTACAGCGACTATTTTTTACACATTCTGAATAAAAAATAAATAGTAAGAACAAAAAATGTTTCTGAATTTAATTTTTAAGCTGGATAGCATAAACTTAGAGGTGAAAATCATTAATAACCATTTATTCTAATAATGGGCAATTTAAACAGAAGCTAAAAGCATTTAACATTAATTACACGTTATGACGAAATTGAGTACAAATAATTTAAAGACAGATTTGCTTTCAGGCATGGTAGTGTTTTTGGTAGCATTACCCCTTTGCTTAGGAATTGCCGTTGCCAGCGGTGCTCCTCCATTTGCAGGCATTATTACAGGTGTTATTGGTGGTATTTTAGTTGGTGTATTAAGTGGCTCCCATGTAAGTGTATCAGGACCCGCCGCCGGCCTTATTGCAATTGTTCTTGCTGCAATAACTAATTTGGGGTATGAAACATTTTTACTGGCTGTGGTACTTGCCGGAGTTTTTCAACTTTTATTGGGCATTGCCAAAGCTGGTGGTATTTCCAGCTATTTTCCTTCAGGTGTTATTGAGGGTATGCTTACAGCAATTGGTATTATCATTATAAAAAAAGAACTGCCTCATGCTATAGGTTATGACAAAGAACACGAAGGTGATTTTTATTCTTACCAACTGATGGATACTGCTGATAAAGGTTTTTTTGGTGAAATCATTCATTCTTTTAATTATGCCCATACGGGAATTATTATTGTTACTGTAGTTTCACTGGGTATAATGATAGCATTTAATAAAGTAACGTTTTTAAAAAAAATAAAAGCAATACCAGGTGCATTGATAGTGGTTCTGGTGGGTATCCTTATTAATGAAATATTTAAGGCTACAAACCCTGCCTTGGTAATTGCCGGAGAGCATTTAGTTAAACTTCCTACCGCATCTTCTTTTAGCGAATTTTTCGGGCAGTTCACCTTCCCTGATTTTGCAGGATTTGCAAACCCTGCTGTTTGGATTACAGCAGCTACCATTGCTACAGTTGCAAGTATAGAAACTTTATTATGCCTGGAGGCAGGTGATAAGATGGATCCGCAAAAAAGGTTTTCCAGTGCTAATACAGAATTAAGGGCCCAGGGCATTGGGAATATTTTTGCCGGCTTCATTGGCGGCCTGCCAATGACTTCGGTAATTGTAAGAACATCTGCTAATGTTAACTCCGGTGCAAAAACGAAACTTTCTGCAATTGCTCATGGTGTGTTTTTACTTATTGCCGTTGTTGCAATTCCGGGAATTCTGAATATGATTCCAATGGCCTGTTTAGCTGCAATTTTAATCATGATTGGATTTAAACTGGCCAGCCCCAAAGTATTTAAGCACATGTGGCAATCAGGTAAATTTCAGTTTATACCATTTATTGTAACTGTAATTGCGGTGGTGTTTATCGATCTTTTAAAAGGTGTAGGTATTGGTTTGCTGGTAAGCATTTTCTTTATACTCAGGGGAAATATGAAACTGGCTTATTTCTTTAAAAAAGAACAACACCACGAAGGAGAAACCATTCATATGGATCTGGCACAGGAAGTTTCTTTCTTAAACAAAGCAGCCATTAAACAAACACTGGCTCATTTACCCGAAAACAGCAAACTTGTAATTGATGCAGCAAATACTGTTTATATAGATTATGATGTGCTGGAACTACTTAGAGACTTTGTAAACTTTGGATCAAAAGATAAAAACATTGCCGTAACATTAAAAAACTTTAAGCCCGCTTATAAAATGGAAGACGCAGAACATGTACATTCTGTCAAATAAAAAAACTGTAAATCAAACAAAATGAAAAAGAAAATAATTACTAAAGGGTCAAACAAACCTAAAATAGTTGAGTTAAGCACAAAAGAAAGAAAAAAAAGAAAGAATGTTGATCTGAAGCCGTATCAGCTTTTATTAAGAAATAACAGAGAGTGGGCAGAAGAAGCTGTGAAGCAAGATCCGGATTTTTTTTCCCGTTTAGCAAATGTACAACACCCTGATTTTTTATGGATCGGTTGTAGCGATAGCAGAGTACCTGCAGATAGAATAACTGGCACACAACCAGGTGAAATTTTTGTTCACCGCAATATTGCCAATATGGTAGTACATACTGACATTAATTTACTTGCAGTACTGGAGTATGCTGTAAATCATCTTAAAGTGAAACATATTATTGTTTGTGGGCATTACGGATGTGGTGGAGTAAAAGCAGCTATGACCACCCACAATTACGATATCATCAATAAGTGGATACGAAACATCAAAGATGTGTACCGCATACACCGGGATGAAATAAATTATCAAACTAAAGAAAGTGACCGGCTTAACCGTTTAATAGAATTGAATGTTCAGGAACAGGTGATGAACTTGGCCAAAACAAGTATTGTACAAAAAGCTTGGAAGTATGAACAAAGGCCTTATTTGCATGGCTGGGTATATGGTTTGGAAGATGGTATCATTCATCCTATTTGTGAAATGGGACATGAAGACCATCTGGATCCGTTGTATGAATTTGATGATCTATAAACAAATAAATAAAATCACATAATGATAATTGCCGGTTTTGATGAGGCACATGTAATTCATGAGTTAAAACATTTTTTACCATCGCAACAGGCGTTAAAAGATTTTATACATCACAATACATTACATGCTTTTCAGCATATGAAATTTTATGATGCTATTTTTAAAGCATCAAAGATTTTTGGTTTCCAGGTGCATTTACAATTACCGGAATACAGGCAACTGTTTAAAAGTGGCCGTATACGGGAAGATATTCTGCAAAAATTAATTGCCGGCAAAACAGGTAATGATGCAGAATGGAAAGAAAAACTGCTGCACAAAGAATACAATACCATTAATCACCCCCGTATCGGGCAATTACGTAAACTCTGGAAAGAGGCATATCATTTAGACCTGGATAATAAAGTGCATCCTTTACTCTTTCGTATTCTTTGTGGATTTTTAGACCAGGGAATTACCATTGAAGCATTCCCTTTTGTAAATAAAAATTTTACTGAGAGTATAAAAGAACTGGAACAAAATAGTTTTGTTAGTTTTTTTAAAACAAAAAGTGTACGACAGCAATTTTTATCAGGCAACTATTCTATCACTGAATTACTTAAAAAAATTGTTGGTAAAGAAGAATATTTTGAACAGTATTTATTTGATCAGCATTTTGCTCATCATGGATGGAGTGGTTTTATCAACGCTTTAGAAGATAATCCGCAAACATTACTCGACAGGAAAATTATCAGCTTTAAAGAACTGGTAGAGTTTGAATTGCTTTTAGAGTTGGATGCATTGAATTTTGAGTTTGGAAATAAATGGCAACCATTGGCCAACCATGCAACAGCAGCACCTGTTGATTTATTAGCCGATGTTCCAAAAACAGAACTGGCTGAAGTAATTCAAATTTGGCAGGAAGCATTTGAGTGGAGTTATTATGATTCGGTATTGAAGGGAATCTTATTAGCGGCCCCAAAAGCCCCCCCACCCCCCAAAGGGGAAGCCTCCCCAAACCCCTCCGAAGGAGGGGCTTTAGACTCTGCAAATGGAAAAAGACTTTTTGAAATTGAAGGCTCTGAGAACCCCCCTTTGGGGGGCAGGGGGCCCTCTCTGCAAGCCATCTTTTGTATTGATGAACGAGAAGATTCTATTCGCCGCCACATTGAAGCAGTAGATAAAAAAGCAGAAACTTTTGGCGCCCCCGGTTTTTTTGGTGTGGAGTTTTATTTTCAGCAACAGGGTAATAAATTTTATGATAAACTATGCCCTGCACCGGTAACACCAAAATATTTAATTAAAGAATCCAATGCAAAAACATTAAGAAAAGAAGAACTGATCTATACAAAATATACTCATGGCATTTTATCTGGTTTTTTCCTAAGCATTGGTTTTGGTTTTTGGGCTTTTGTAAAAAAAGTACAAATGCTGTTTCGTCCAACAATGAGCCCTGCTATTTCAAATGCTTACGGGCATATGGATAAACAATC
>DAIOWB010000207.1:0-5297 GCA_036758725.1 Lacibacter sp. | reverse complement strand
TATTGGTAGCTACATTATTACCGGTTGCTGCAGTAAAATCAGCAAACTCCCATGAATTGAACGGAACATCCTGGCGGGTGGCGCCGGCTGCATTTCCGGTTATTTTAGCAACGGAAACACCGAGCACCGTTTCAAAATTATGTTTCTCTTTTAAATTAAAATTGTAGTTGGCGAATGTTTCCCAGGTATAATTAAAATTGCTTGCTTTTTCATGCGATACACTGTTATGCCTTCCTGCAACTGGCGAACCATCTGCATTTAATGTATTTTCCACGTTCAGGGGACCGTAGAATACAGATGGCGTAAAGCTCTTGGCATTGCCATCGTATTTGGTATAACCAAAACGAGATGAGATTTTGAGGTCTTTTATAATTTCGTATTGAAGCTCAAACTTTCCATACAATTTATTACCTATATTTTTATTGTAGGTATTTTCCAGTTTGGTAAGTGGATTAAATATTTCAGATAACAGCAGGTTACTGAAACCATACTTACCAACTGTGTTAGGAACAGTATTTAATACCGGTACAGTAGGATCAAAATTTATAGCACTTCCAATAACACTGTTAAATGAGTTTTCCTGTATGCCTTTTGCATCCAGAATTACCCCGGTAGTATTTACAATGAATTTTAATTTTTTTGTAATATCAAAATTCAGGTTGGCAGTAAAGTTACCCCTGTTGAAGCGTGATTTATCGTTTCCACCTACAATACCACCCTGGTTAAGAAAGCCTGCAGAAAGGAAGTACGACATATTTGCACTTCCACCACGTGCTGATATGTTGTGCGATTGTAAAGAAGCTTGCCTGAAGATTTCATTTTGCCAGTTGGTACCTACACCAATTGTAGACAGGTTGGGAAAAATAATACTTCCTCCTGCAACGGTGCTTCCTTCATTAATCATGGCAGCATATTCAGTAGCATTTAATACACCAATGGTGTTCATCACTTCCTGCACACCATAGTTACTGCTTATTGAAATTTCTGTTTTTTGATTTTTTCTGCCAGACTTAGTAGTAACAACAATTACACCGTTTCCACCTTTTACACCATAAATGGCAGTAGTTGCGGCATCCTTTAATACATTGATAGATTCAATATCAGACGCATTTATAGAGTTGAGATCAGTTAATGTTTGGGGAACCCCGTCAATAATAACAATGGGATCCGTTCCTGAAAAAGAAGGAATACCTCTAATTAAAACTGTAGGCTTAGAACCCGGGGTACCACTTTGAATAACGTTAACACCTGATGCACGGCCCTGAAGAGCTTCCTCTGTACGAACAGGTTTTAGCTTTTCTATATCTGCAGCTTTCACTGTAGAAATAGCACCGGAAACTTTGGTGATTTTTTGAGTACCATACCCAATTACAACCACCTCATTCATTGCCTTTACATTCTCCTCCATTTGTAAATCAATCACTGCTGCATTATTCACTGTATACCTTAACTCATTCATACCGGTATAAGTAATAAGAAGGGTAGCTCCTTTTTGAGCATTAATGGAGAAATTCCCCTTAGCATCGGTAATAGTTGAAATGGAAGTACCAACAATTGATACTGTAGCACCAATTAGAGGCTCGCTGTTTGTCTTGTTCTTTACCGTTCCTGATACGGTAACACTCTGGGCCATCACTTCTGGAAGGAAACTTCCAAAAAGAAAACCAAGACACAGCAGTGTGATTTTTAATTTCATAACGCAAACGTTTTAGTTTATTAAATAATTAACAGATATAAGACAACCAAAATATCAAAAACCTCTACAACCACCCAAAAAAAACCCCCTTCATTACTACATCATGAAATATAAATCACTGATTTTAAGTCTATTTACACTACATCATTACTACATCATCTAAAAATTATTACTTTCACAAACAAATTGTAGCCCTCAGAAATGAAAAAACTACTCATTTTGCTCAGTTTTCCGCTTGTTGTTTTTGGCCAAAACACAATTGGGCTGCCCGAAGTAATAAACTATTCTAAACAGTCTTATTCTGCAGGTTTACAAAACTGGGATATAAAGCAAGACAAAAACGGTATTATATATATAGCAAACAATGAGGGTCTTCTCAGCTTTGATGGGAAATACTGGAATTTGTACCCTTTACCCAATAAAACCATTGTACGTTCTGTTGAAATTGGCCTCGACCATCATATATATATAGGCGGACAGGATGAACTGGGATATTTTGCACCTGCACAAAACGGAAAACTCCAATATCATTCACTTACCCACCTCATACCGGCAAAAGATAAATCCTTCAGCGATGTTTGGGATATTGTTATAGTAAATAAAGATGTCTTCTTTCGATCAACAACAAAAATTTTCAGGTTTACGAATGACGGGTTAGCCAGCTTTAATGCCGTTTCTGAATGGTCGTTCTTAGGCTTTTGTAATGGCCGTTTATATGCACATGATTATGAGGCCGGGCTGATGCAGTTTGAAAATGATGTTTGGAAACCTTTGAACATAAAAAATGAATTACCGGTTAACGATCCTGTAACCGGCATTTTACCTATAGTGAAAGATAGTATTGTAATTACAACATTAAAAAACGGTTTGTACATTCTTTCCAATTCAAAAATCACAAAATTACAATCAGTAAATAACACGTTATTTGAAAACGACCGCATTTATTCCAGCACATCAATTAATGCTGAATGGATTGCAATTGCAACAAATAACAGCGGGGTTTATATTATAGATCTCAAAGGAAATATCATACAGAGTTTTTCAAAAAAAGAAGGGCTGCAAAACAATAATGTATTGTGTATTTTTCTTGACAGTCAAAGAAATTTATGGCTGGGTTTGGATAATGGTGTTGATTTTGTTGCCTATAACAGTGCCATCAAGCATATAGTACCTTTGTTTTTGGATGGCCCCGGCTATACAGCAATTGTTCATGAGAACAGTTTATATACAGGAACATCCAACGGATTATATAGTGTTGAATTACAACCTATGAAAGATCTCAGCTTTAGTAAAGGCAATTTTGTGCCCGTAACTAATACAAAAGGACAAACCTGGGGCCTGTCAGAAATTAATAACCAATTATTATTAGGTCAACATGAAGGTGCATTTGTTATTAACAATAATGTAGCAAACCCGGTTTCACTTATTAACGGATTTTGGAATTTCGTTCCCCTTTCAGCTACCTACCCAACTGCTCAAATAGTTGCCGGTAATTATAAAGGCCTTTTTCTTTTTGACTTTATAAACGGTGAGTTTAAACTAAACAAAAAAATTGCCGGATTTGATGAATCTTCCCGCTTTGTAGCAATTGATAAAGAAGATCATATATGGGTATCACAACCTTATCATGGCATATATAAGCTCAGTAAAAAAACAGATAGTTCCTATGCCATTACTTCATACTCAGAAAAAAACGGGCTGCCATCAGCTTTAAATAATCATGTTTATAAAATAAAGAACGAATTGGTTGTTGCAACGGAAAAAGGAGTGTATACATACAATCAATCCAAAGATCTTTTTGAAGTTTCCGCTTTTTATAAAAAATTATTAGGCAATCAGAGTATCCGTTATTTAAAAGATGATGCATTGGGAAACATCTGGTTCATTCATGAAAAAACATTGGGCATGATTGATCTTTCAGGAAAGGAACCCTCCATTATTTATCTCCCTGAACTAACGAATAAAATGCTGAGTGGATTCGAATTTATCTATCCTGTAAATGAAACCAATCTTTTTTTAGGAGGTGAAAAAGGATTTTATCATATCAACATTGAAAAGTATAAACAGAATGTTCCCAATCTTCAGGTACAGATCAGAACTGTAAGAATCATCAATCAAACAGACAGCTTACTCTTTGGCGGGTACTTTAAAAATGTAAATGAAAAACAAATTCAGGATGGAAAAGATATTCCTGAAATAAAGAGTAGCTGGAAAACAATTCTTTTTGAATTTACCTCTCCTTTGTTTGGCTATCAAACTAATCTTGAATACAGTTACAGGCTTAGGGGCTTTGATCAAAACTGGACAGAATGGACGAAACGAACCGAAAAAGAATACAGTAACCTGCATGCCGGGAATTATACTTTTGAAGTGAAAGTGCGGAATAACTTAGGCAATGAATCTCCTGTTGCTACCTACTCATTTAAAGTGCTTCCCCCCTGGTATCAAACAATATGGGCAAATATTTTTTACTTTATTCTTATTGGCGGATTGATTTATTCCTTGTTTAAATGGCAGGAGAAAAAATTTCGTTTACAACAATTGAAATACGAAGAAGAACAAAAAAAGCTCTTATATATTCATGAACTGGAACTAAACAAAACAGAAAGTGAATTGGTTACCCTCCGAAATGAAAACCTGGAAGCCGATATCAATTATAAAAATTCTGAGC
The DNA here is from genome assembly GCA_036758725.1 of Lacibacter sp. GTDB lineage: Bacteria > Bacteroidota > Bacteroidia > Chitinophagales > Chitinophagaceae > Lacibacter. Next base: position 930 of record DAIOWB010000207.1, on the reverse strand, counting down.
TTGCTTCGTCTGCCATGCATCTTGTTAAAAAGGGTGAACTGATTACAAAAGTTAAAAGCGATTTATTACATGTAATGAAGGGAATTGAAAATCAACAGGCAGCCGGAGAAATAAAAAAAATGCTCAAAGCATTGAATGAAGATGAAAACATGGATAAAGAGTGGGAAAACTTTACCAAACACTTTGATAAAGTACATAGCGATTTCCTGGTTGCATTGAAGGAAAAACATCCTACCATTACCTCAAACGACTTAAAACTTTGTGCATACTTACGTATGAATTTATCTACTAAAGAAATGGCACAACTGATGAATATCTCTGTACGGGGTGTTGAAATAAGCCGTTACAGGCTTAGAAAAAAACTGGGCATTTCATCAGAAACCAATTTGTTTGATTATCTAATCAACATATAAAAAAATTAAAACGGCTTTAGTAAATCTGGTATTAATCAAAAGAAGTTTCTTAAGTTGATGTGCTTTTACATTCATATAACCTTCAGATAATTTTAAAAGTTTTATTTCGTTATATAAAATCAATATCCAAACTACGCTTTATGTATAAACTTTTTCTTTTTGCTTTTTTGTTGCCGGCTTCTCTGTTTTCACAAAACTGGCATCTGTCTTTCAGAGGAGGCATGGCCAATTACCAGGGCGACTTAAAACAAAACAGTTTTTCATTTAAACAGGCAAAGTTTGTTGGTAGCCTTGGTTTACGATATGATCTTACAGAACATTTCTTATTACGTTCACATTGTAGTTTGGGTTCTTTACAGGCCGATGATGCTAAAAATAAAAGTTCATCTTTAAAAAGCAGGAATCTCAGCTTTCAAACAAAGTTGTTTGAATGGGAACTGGGTGCTCAATACAATATCTTCAGCCTGAATGATAAATGGTGGACACCCTATGTTTTTGCAGGTGGAACATTGTTTCG
>DAIOWB010000206.1:0-5310 GCA_036758725.1 Lacibacter sp. | reverse complement strand
TTAGTATGTGGACAGAAGCCATTAAGAATTTTGCTGAATTTGGAAAAGGGAATGTGATTTTCTTAGATGGCAGTGCAAATGGTATGGAAAATACAATGAAGCAGATACAGGCACTGATGTTAAAACCAGCAGGACAGTAGTAAAATAAACTTTATTGAAAGGCTGGCAAAAATGCCAGCCTTTTTTTTATGATATGAATTGATTAAACTATTTCTCCTTCACCGATCGGTTCATCAGAAGTTGAAATTCTTGAATTGGCAAAGCCACTTTCATTATTAAATGTTACATAAATGGGTTTTTCGTTTCGTAACATATCAATTAAGTGTGTTAATTGATGGTGATGATAATAAAATGCATAATAATTAGCAGCTATTTCCTGTGCATCAGGAAGGTTAGCCGTTTCATTTTCAACAAACCAAACAGAGCAGGTTTGTCCGCCGGTACCTTTTAAAATTAAATTGGTTTTGCCTGTTTTTCTGGATGACCAGTTGTAATACAAATAAGTGCTTACCGGGAATGTAATGTTAGCCATGATGAAAAGTTTTAAGTGTTAAGATAATAGCATTGATAATAAATTACAATGACCATGGTCCTGTTTTAAAACTGTTCATAAGATTTTTATTAAAAACCAAAGGCAGGGTTAAGTTGCAATTATTGATATTGTATATAAATAGGTTTGGGAGTTAACTGTAATAATTCATCTGGCTGCATAATTCTTCTGCCGGTTTTTGCATCAATTTTGTAAAAGACTTTAAATCCGGTAAACTGAATGGGTTGTTTGAAAATAAAAGAATGATAAGTATTTTTTTTCAACACAGGAGAACCAAAACCATCCATATTGATTACTATTTGAACTTCAGGCCTTGTTATAATATTTTTATAATTAGTTAGCATGCCTTCAGTAAACCGATGTACTACTAAAATTTTAGGAGGTAGCTGATGATCTTTTACAATTTTAGCAAGCAGGGCAGTTGCATAATTTATATCTTCAGCATCAAAAGTGCCAATGCTGGTGCCTGGTCTTTTGCCTGATTTCATTGAAAACTCCGGATCAATACCTAAATGAACTTTTGATTGCATTAAATATTTTTCCAGTTGTGGTAATTCGTTTTGTAAAGTACTAAACCCCACCTGCACATCAAGAAAAGTGATTCCATTAATACTGTCAGCCATATTTATTGCTTTCTGTATTTCTTTTTCCGGCATACGCATGCGGTAATACCCTCCATTTCCTGCACTGCTTTGTGCGGTAACAGCTATATAATGAATAGCAGGAATAACAGGAGTGAGTGAGTCAGCATCTTCCCATTGTTTAACCTGTTCATTTAATTTTTGCAGCATAATAGATGTAGAATACTCACCCAATATTCCCATATTCTTGCTATAAAAATTACCATAGTAGGCAATAATTCTGTTATATGGAAGAAGTGCTCCTTTGAGAGGAATGGCAGTTATTGGGGGCCATTTACCGGTTTTATCATTATTAGCTAATAGTTTTAATTTATTGATGTATGTTAACGTGTCAAATGCCGGTATTTTTTGAGTGGTATCAATTACCAAATCCGCAAGTACAGCTACATTTTTTTGTTTATACTTTGATGCAATAAAAAAACTAAAAATTAGAATAAGAAAAAAACAGATAAGAAGGAGCACTTTCTTTCTGTTGTTGTTTAAGTGTTTCACCAGTATGTATTTATAGGAAAGTAATAAACAAATATAGCCTTAAGTTTTACTGAAATGATCAATATGTTTGAACTTCATCAGTTGATATCATAATTTTATTAAATGCAATAACTTTTATTGTAAAAAAAATGATTGGAAATTTACCAATCATTCTTTTTTTTGATGTTTATTAATTTTTTGGAGGTGGATTTAATTTTGCATCCGGCACTCTGTTATTTACCGGCTTTGTTGATTTTAAAAATGCAAATACTGCTTCAATATCATCATCATCTAAATGACGGTATGCATCCCAAGGCATAGGCGGCATGATTGGTCTTGTATTATCAAGCCCCATAAACTTTCCTTCACGTAAAACTTTTTTAAACTGTTCCAGTTTCCACATACCAATTCCAGTTGAGTCACTGCTGATATTTCTTGCAAAGGTTTGGCCCCATGGTCCGATGTATGAAGTAAAATCGGGTGCAAATAAAACCCAGCCCGATTTTAATATTTTTTCATCAGTTGGTGGTAATTGTGTACCGTTTTGATGGCCGCCAAACCGTTGTTCAGGAATGAGCTCCGGACCGTTTGGCCCCATCTTTTTTGGTGAATGACAAATTTCACAGTCCAGCACTGCTACAAGGTGCTCGCCTTTTTTTACAAGTTCTTCATTAGATAATTTGGGAGAACTTGCTGATTCTTTTTTTTCAGTAGCCTGATTGTTACAGGCATTTACTGAAAGTGCGGCAATAAATATAATTGCCGGGATGATGATTGGTTTACGCATGATCGGTTATTTTAGTTAATGAATAATATCTGTTTTACAACAGACAATACATACAAAAACATATGATACGAATCAAAGTATTCCGGAAGTCTGCTTAGGAAGGATGTGTGAGGTGTGTTTTTAAAAGCTGTACCAATGTAATAGGTCTTTTTGTTAAATCATACTTTTTCAGAAATTATTTTTGCACAGTAGCAAAAGAGTATTTACCGAACTATTGATGTATGTATAATCATATTTAGCAAAGAAATGGAAAAGCAGTAAATGTACTTATTGAGCTATACTTTTCATTTTATTTATTATTCTTCGTAATACTTTACATTTTTCTCTTTTAGAAATTCTTTGATGGCATCAGCATGAATGCATTGCCCTAAATGAATAAACGAATAGTCTGATACTTTTTTTATTTTATTATTTAAAAGAATGTCTTTATCTACCAGGTCAAAACCGAGATGAAGATGTTTGGTAGAAAACTGCATACCGCATACAATGCCATTTTTATCAAACAACGGTCCGCCACTTTGTCCTTTTAAACCGGGTGTACTCATTTCAATTCCATAAATTTTTTCCTGCTCAGCTAAAAAACGGGTAATCATTCCTTCAATTGGAAACCGGGGTGAGTGATTGATGCCGGTTGTTGTCCATTCAATATCATCTGTAGTTTCATTATACATAAAATTGGTAAACTCAGGAAAAGGGAAACCCAGACGGCACAACATTTCTCCCTGTTTAATTGCGGATGTATCTTTTTTAAAAACGGCGTAATCTTTATAAAGCAATGTTTTAAAATCGTTGAACTTTAAGATAGCTAAATCAAGATGAGGATGTACATGTACAGTAAAACCCGACATGGAATCAATACAATCAACAAACGTATTTTTAATTTGTATTTCAGTATCCTGGGTGAATTTATATTTTAATTCAAGTCCTTTTAGGGTTTGTTTATATTTTCCGTCTTTGGGTAATTTATCTCTCTCTGTTTTAAACTCATTGTATTTTTTTGAAAGACTATCTGAGGCAAATAATAAGTCAATGACGTGTTTACAGGTAATGGCATAACCTTCTTCATTCACAAAAAATAAAGTAGCGGCACCGGGTATAATCTGTTTGCCTCCATAGGTTCTCAAAATTGTATGAATGGGCCTGGTGAAATTTCCTGCTTTCTCTATTGCGTCTATAAACATAGGTTCAATTGTTTTATTCAATACTGATATGATACTTATTTAAAAGACCGGGTACTGTTTGTAATGAAAACTTTGCTTTGTTAATCTTATTATTTTCCGGATCAATGATAAAGTTGATAGAAGTTCTTAAATCTGCTTTTTCAAGAATGGTTCTGTCAAATACTGCTTTGTGTAAATCACATTGATGGAATGTTGCGCCGGTAAGATCAGTTTCAACAAAATCTGCTTCCTGCAATTTGCAATCAGTAAAACGGATGTTCTTTAATTTCAATTTATAAAAAGAAGAAAGGTTGAGAATGCAGTTTTCAAATTCAAAAGAAATTAAAAAGGAATTGCACTCATCAAACCGTAATCCTAATAATTTACTGTTGCTGAATTTTACATCCCTGAATGTTGTGTTTCTTAATACAGCCATAGAAAAATCACATTGTTCAAATAAGCAATCTGAAAAAACAAAACCGGATAAATTTGTTTGAGAAAAAATGCAGTTGTTAAACGTACAGTTTTCGTACTCACCTTTATGTAAATGGGTAATACTGAAGTTTTCTCCATCAAATGTTTCTTTATCAATAAAATCATTACTCATATTAAACGATAGATGTTAAACATCAGTTTCTTTAAATGATAACTCAAGACTTTCTATTTGTGTACTTACTTTTCTGCATGTAACGCCGGAAGTATCAAGCATTTTTTTTGAAGCAAGAAACACATCAGTACCAGCATATTTATCGCTCAGGTATATTACTTCTGATATGCCCGATTGAATAATGGCTTTTGCACATTCATTACAGGGGAATAAAGCTGTATAAATTCTGCAGCCATGCAAATCCATTCCAATATTGTTGAGGATTGCATTGAGCTCAGCATGACACACATAAGGATATTTTGTATGCAGAAATTCTCCCTGTTTTTCCCATGGAAATGTATCATCATCACAACCGGCAGGTAATCCGTTGTAACCGGCTCCAACAATTTTGTTTTTGCTGTTAACAATGCAGGCACCAACCTGTGTTGCAGGATCTTTACTGCGTTTAGCTGATAACAAAGCCACTCCCATAAAATATTCATCCCAGGAAATATAATTAGTTCGTTTGCTCATTGGTTGAAACAGGATTTAATGAAGGCAATAAAGATCGGGAAATAATTTTGATGATGAGAAAAGCAATAAATGACTACAAAATCGAATCAGAAAAGTTCTTACTGAAGAGGGGTAATGGATATAAACCTTACTGATCCTTTTAACGCTAAGAAAAAAGCTGTAAAAATAATGTAGGAATGTGTGAAATAAGCGATGCCTTATTTCATTGCAGCAATTTGCAAATGTCCTTGTTGCGATGCAGGTATTACTCTTGGCTTTTGGGTTCCTGTGTACTCAATAATTAATAACTCCGGATCTTGAACAATTGTTTTTTCCTGCAGAAACAAGTTGTAATTAAAATCGATCGCTATTACAGTATACCTGAATTTATGGTGGGATAATTTCAGTTTTTCCAGCAAAGTAAATTTTTCTTTTTTGGGTATTTCAGATATGAAATGTGCAACAGGTTTTACTTTGTGTTGCAGGTAATAATCAATAGCCAGTAGTTGCAACATAATAGCATCATTGGCAAAGTTTTGCTTTATAAAACCATGGGCAATGGTATAAATATCCAATGAGGAATAAGAATAAAAACTGCTTTG
>DAIOWB010000205.1:0-5337 GCA_036758725.1 Lacibacter sp. | reverse complement strand
ATTTGGTTTGTCTGGCTTTTTGCCAAAGAGAAGCAAATCAAAAAAAGGAAGAGACTGATTTTTCTCATAAATTTTGGTTGCAGTTAGTAATGAACTTTTTCATTTTTTGAAAACTGAAATTGAACTGTCTTTAGTTTGGTTAAATCAATGTGCTGATCCGTATAAATTTCTCTGTGGGTGTAAGTTCATGAGCAACTCAGGTATATTAAAACTCTATAAACTTAAAATAGATAAGTACGAATATGCTGAAATTGTTTATAAACAAGTTGTTCTTTATTTATAAAAGATTACGAAATGTACAAATAAGTTTTTTATTAAACAATAAAAAAAACCCTCCTTTAACAGAAGGGGTTCCTTTATTAAACTAAAAACGTTACACAATGGGCATGTAAACTTTAAATAATATCATTGGAGATTTATCAGTTTGCAGACGGTAAGTTTTGCTATTGTTTTCAACAATACTTTTAATGCATTCACTTGTTTTTTAATTTCTATACTTGATTTACTAAGATTGTTTGCTTTATTCTTATTGGGCAGTTTTCCAAAAATTGAATTTGCGCTAACCATTTTATCTGAAATGTCTATATAAACATTTTAGTTGTTTTTTGTTGAGATTGAAGTTTGTAACAGCCACTATTAAAACCGTTAGATGAAGACTTTTCCAATATACTGCAAGAGCTGAAAGAAAGAATAATTGCAACCTGAATAATCATGTTATTAATTTAGTTTTTCATAAACTGAATTACTAATTTATAATTGAAATCAAGATGAATAAGGTTTATCTCATCTTACCTTTTTCCCCTGTGTAGTGAAAGATAATCCCTGTCCGCCTGAAGTAGAAATCATAACCGCTTCAAATAAAGGTTCAGGGGCTGGGGTTTTTATTTTCCAGTCAAATAAGAAATTAGCGCCACTGCCTCCTGCATTATCATTTTGTTTAATTACAATCTCTGCCGTTTCCATTGGTGCGATATAGATGGGCTTAATAATATAGTTGCGAACAGATTTGCCGCTTGTATTAAAATACTCAGCTTTAAAAATATATAATGTATCGGCAGTGCTGGTATTCCTCATGCTTATGGTTGCAGTTAAGTCGGTAATTTTTTCCTCTGATAAGCTGTAGATGTGAGAATATACTGAGAGATATGTACTGCTCATTGGTAAAGTATCCGATTTGTTCACATCCGCAATTCGGTTGCTCCAATCATTAATGTAAGAGGGGGTGTTTTTTTTCTCTTGATTACAGGCAAAGAGAATTGTTGTGATAATAAATGAGATGAACACTTTCATATTGATGTGAATTAATTCCGAATATAGCAATATCCTGCACAAAAGAAAAGCAGAATTATAGCCTTATGCAGGGCTTCAGGCATAAACACAAACAGGTAATACATGATGAAACAGCGCCGGTAGCTTTCCTGGTGTAGCTGCAATCGTTACAATACAAACTGCTATTGATCAACCATGAGTATGAATTACACATTATCTCCATTGCAGTTATTTTTACCGGACTTGGCATCTGTTTGGCGCTGAAGTTGATGAACCCCAAAAAAGAAATTCAAACAGTAATTTCCGAAAAAACTGTTTATGAAAAAGGATGGAAGGAAGAAGAATTGAAGATCATTGAAAAAATTATAACAAAAAACCAGAACTTGGCAGCCGTGAAATGGATGTGATGGCATAGGGAAATATTGCCGGTAGGCTTGATCGTGTCTCTTATAAAAGTTTTGCTTCTAAAGTGTAAACAAAAATCAGTAATTGCTTAACTTATCAGGGAAGTATCACATGATGGTTTTGCTTTTGATTACTCCTTTATATATAGGGGCCATACCTGAATTACAGTTGGCATCAAAAAAACTTAGCTGCAATTGCCAAGTGCTACCCAAATAATTATAAATACAATTACGGTTCCCAGGCATCCGCCACCCAATTTTTTTGCACCGAATCCTGCAATTAACCCTCTAAATATATTATTCATTGTATTTGTATATATGTTTTATATCTCAAACTTCTACTGGCTCCGCTTTCTTTAGTTTTATCTGCTGGTTGTTTTTGTATACTGTTTTTTTTAAAATAAATGATTTGATATACTTTTTCCTTTAGTACTGTCCGTATTTCCAGATTCGATTGTAACTGCATGAGTTTACACAAAGTGAAATAGTAGACTTTGCAGTTTTGTTTCCGGTTTAATAAAAATAACTATGGGGCTATTGTTCTTTTGTAAGTACCTGTAAAACTTTTTATGGTTTTTTGTTCTTCCCAATCCGAAAAATTAAAAACAATACAAGGCCAACGATGGCTATAACTATAAAAATACCAACACCCATGCCCGCTTTAAAAATGCCTTCTACCACACTACATGAACTGATAAAAAAAAATAAAACAGAACCGATAAGTAGTTTAATCGTATTTAAAAATTTCATTGAAATCAATTTTTGAAACGAAAACATAACTTCCGGCGTAAGCCGGAAGTTAGATGAAAGCCTTTCTTCAATTTTATTTGTTTACTGCTTCGTTTTCTTTTCTGTTTGTAATAGTTGTAGCGTCAGCATCTTCATTTATTTTCTCGTCAGGCTTGGGATTCATTGGATTTCCGGAAGGAGAATCTTCGTCTGTTTCCTTTTCCTCATCATCTTCTTCAGTGTTCATTTCTACATCATCTGATTTTTTTTCTTTGTCATCTCCAATTCCCGGAACTTCTGTTTCTTTATCTTCTGCTTTAGAATCGTTTTCTAAAGGAGCTGGTTGCTTTTCTTTAGAATCCCCGTTTGAATTTTGATTGGATGGGAGATCGGTGTTTGTTTGCTTGCTTTCGTCAACCGGATGCTTTTCCATATTTAAAAATTTTAATAGTGAGAAAAAAAATTACTTAACAAATATGAGTTGAGTTATTAAAACAACTGTTACACAGTTCTATCAAATACTTATATCTTTCACATATGTTGAGTAAAATAAAAGCGGCACCATTTGGTGCCGCTTTTACAAGTGCCTGTAAATTTTTATTGTTTTGTTTAATTCATTTTTTCAGAGGTTAAATAAACCTAATCCTTAAATAGCTTTACAGGCATACTCTCCACCAGCTTTCGGTAAGCAGCCCATTTACTGTTTACAAATTCATTGATACGGTTTATACTTTCATTAACTGCTGTTTCAGCTTCAGCTACCAAACGTTCTGTTTGTGCAGTGGGTGCTGCCAGTTTATTTCCAATTTCACCACGTGCAGTTTGTATAATAGAAGTAGTGGTAATGTCTGCAAAACGGGTAATGCCCTGTCGGTTTTCTGCACTACGGCCAAAAATGCTTTCACGTATCTTTTTTATTTCATCACGAATTTTCTTTGCTTCATTACGTAAACTGTCTGCTTCCTTTCCTTCAACACCACGCAACTGTGCATCCATTTTGGTTAACACTTCTTCTGCATCAGCAATCTTGTCTACCGCTGCAGTTAGTTTATCAACGCTTAACATCAGGCGTTCCGCCATTTTCTTTTTGGCATCATAGATATCTTTTGCAAACGGAATACGAGGGTCTGCGGCTACTGTAATCATTGTACTGTCACTTACCTTGCCCAATGTAATCATTGCTTTGTATGTACCGGGGGCAACGGCCCATCCACCACCTTGTTCAGGTGCATTGGGTCTAGGTTTAGGGCTGCCGGGTTGCCGGATGCCTTTGGTATCAAAGTTCCAGTACATACGGTTGAAACCACTATCGGCTTTTATTTTAAAAGAACGGAGTTGTTTTCCTGCCTCATCAAATATTTTTACCATTGCACTGTCAGCTTTTGCTTTGCTTGTATCTGCCGTATGATTTACAAAAAAAGAAACCATGGCTCCTCTTCTCCTGTTTTCACCTTCATACAAGCCCCATGTACTCCATTCATAACCGGGCGCATTTCTATAAGTTGCCTGGTATGCAACAGGAGGTTCAAACATGGTGATTTTTTTCGTTGGTGCTGTGCCGTTAGCAGCAGCAATAGCTCTTAATGGACGAATATCATCCATTACCCAAACTGCACGGCCAAAAGTTGCAATCACTAAATCTGCTTCTCTTTCCTGTATGGCCAGATCATAAGTAGATACAGAAGGGTATCCGTTTTTCCATTGTGAAAAACTCTTTGCATTATCGTAACTGATCCATAAACCATGTTCTGTACCAACAAAAATTAAATTGGGTTGTACAGGATCCTGAATCATACACAAGGCATAACCTTTCAATCCTTTATTGACTAAAATATTTTCCCATGTTTTGCCGAAATCTTTTGTGCGGAAAATGGTAACACTGAAATCACCTCTGCGATAATCGTTAGCAACAACAAATGCTTCTGCTTCATTGTAGCGGCTTGCATGTACCTGTGTAATCCATGCACCTGTATTCATGCCGGGAATTTTTCCACGGAAGTTGGTCCATGTTTTTCCTGCATCCTGTGTTAGCTGTACATTGCCATCATCAGTACCAACCCATATTACATTTTTATTTTTTGCTGATGGCGCAATTGCCATAATAGTAGTATAATTTTCAGCACCTGTAATATCCAATGTTAATCCACCTGTTTCTTCTTTTTGAAATTCAGGATTGTTGGTTGTAAGATCGGGTGATATTATTTCCCAGCTTGTTCCTTTGTTTGTGCTTTTGTTTACTACATTGCTTCCGTAATAAACGGTTTTACTATCAAAAGGATCTAGTGCAATTGCACTGTTCCAGTTAAAACGCATTTTTGTTTTTGAATTAGGTGCTGGTGGACGAATAAACTCCTGTTGCCCTGTTGTAATATTATAACGGCCAACAGATCCTCCCTGGCTCATGGCATAAACCCATTTGCTGTCTTCAGGATCGGGCACTACATCAAAACCATCTCCGCCCCAAAGACTTTCCCAATAATAATTCCGGATTCCGCCATCCATCCATGTATATGCAGGTCCACGCCAGCTGCCATTATCCTGTAAACCACCCATTACATTGTAAGGAGTTTCGTTATCAGTATTAATATGATAGAACTGACCAAAAGGCAACTGCTCATCAAAGCGCCATGTTTTACCACGGTCTTTGCTGATGCCGATGCCGCCATCGTTTCCTTCAATAATGAGGTTGGCATTTGTTGGATGAATCCACCATGCATGATGATCGGGATGAATACCATTGTATGGAATTAAAATAGAAAATGATTTTCCACCATCTTCACTAATGGTTACTGTTGAATGAATATCATAAATACGGTTTTCGTTTTTAGGATCAACATAAATTTCCTGGTAATAAAAAGGACGGTCTGTGATTTGTGCCGGATCGCTGTTCACTAACGTCCATGTAAAACCGCCATCATCACTTTTATAAAAACCA
>DAIOWB010000204.1:0-5359 GCA_036758725.1 Lacibacter sp. | reverse complement strand
ACATTCCCTTTTCCAAATTCAGCAAAATTCTTAATGGCTTCTGTCCACATACTAAAAAGAATAACGTTTGTATCAAGATTAGCTTGCTTCATTTGTTCAGCAGCTTCAGTCATACCCTTAGCTACTTCCTGGCGGAAGAGTGCAACACCTTGTCCACGTAAGCGGGCAGCTTCACGTTCAGCTTCAGCAGCAATTTTAATGGCATTACCTTCAGCCTCGGCACCTTTTGTTTTTGTAATGAGTAAAGCTTGTCCTTCATTTTCAGCAGCAGCTTTTAAGTTGTTACTGGCAACAACACGGCTCATACTTTCCATAATCTGCTGATCAAATGTAATGTCGTTGATCTGCAAATCCTGCAGGTGATAACCCCATTCTTCTAAAGAATGATCAATCTGTTCTTTTACATATTCCACAATTTCCCGACGGGCAGTTAATATTTCGGCCTGTCGTTTGGTAGCAACAAAAGCACGGATTGAACCTTCAACCGTACGTATTAACGCCTGCATCAGATCCTTATCGCTAATGAATTTAAACGCTACCCGTTTAATTGTTTCTTCATCCTGGTTTTGTACAGAATAAAGGAGCATGCTTTTAAAGTACACATTTGCCTGGTCAATAGTTACAGCCTGAAATTCCAATTCCACACTTCGGTTTTGAATGCTGATCCGCTTGTATATCTGTTCAAGAATTGGAATCTTAAAACCTAAACCGGGTCGGAGAATACGTTGATATTTTCCAAACATGGTAATAACAGCAATAGTACCCTGATTAACAGTAACCAAACCGCTAAAGACAATAAATAATAACAATAATAACCACCAATAACCAAATAGAAAATCCATAGTTTTTAATTTTTATCAAAATAAAACAAACATTTTGATAAAAGGGCATAAACTGTATAAAAGGAGATATAACTTTGTAAAAAAAATGAGTAAAAGTAAAAAAACCTGGTTGGGCATTCTGTCTTTCCTACCCATCATTTTCGGTATTGTAATCCTCATTTACATGTTTACCGGTTTTTTGCCAACAATGTTAAGGTTGGAACAAGAGGGAGCTCAGGAAAATCCATTACTTGTTTTGTCATCAATTGCCCCGCTTGTGATGATAGTAATCATTGCAATTTTTTTGCATTTAGCATTACTGATTTATTTTATCATTCATGTAATAAACAATACAAGGGTAAAGCATGAAGAACGTATCATCTGGATACTTGTTTTTCTATTTGCCAGCAGTATCGGGTTCCCTATTTACTGGGGTATACGTATATGGCCCGACGAAAAACCAGATAGTAATTTTGTGAAGATGTAATTAACTTTTTTCTTCCCAAACCTGTACCAACTGTACCAACATGTTGGCACTTTGTTCCATATCTTCTACGCCTATCCATTCATGTTTGGAATGGATAGCCTGCATACCTGTAAACAAATTAGGACAAGGCAAACCCATATAACTCAACCTGCTTCCATCCGTTCCGCCACGGATGGGTTCTTTCACAACAGTTAATCCACAACGTTGATAGGCTTCAACTGCATTGGCAACTATGGAAGGATGTTTATCCAACACCTCTTTCATATTCCGGTATTGTTCCTTTATAATAAATTCCATTGTACAGGCCGGATATTTTTTCATTACTTCTTCTGCAATGCTTTTCAATCTTGCTTCATGTTGCAATAAACCTGCTAACGTAAAATCTCTTACAATAAATTCAATGGTTGCTTTTTCTGCAATTCCATTTATACTTACAGGATGTACAAAACCTTCTCTCTTCTCAGTTGTTTCGGGGCTCCATTCTGTTTTAGGAAGAGCAGCTACAATTTCAGAAGCAATTTTTAATGCATTTATTAAAATTCCTTTGGCATATCCGGGATGTGAAATAACACCATGCACTACAATCTTTACTGCATCGGCACTAAAAGTTTCATCTTCCAGTGTACCAAGTTCTCCGCCATCCAATGTATAGCCAACAGTTGCACCCAATTTTTGTAAATCCAGTTTATCTGTTCCTTTTCCTACTTCTTCATCGGGAGTAAAAAGCAATTTAATTTCGCCATGTTTTAGTTCAGGATGCTGTATTAAGTAACTGGCCATACTCATAATAATAGCTACCCCTGCTTTATCATCCGATCCCAATAATGTATTTCCACTAGCCGTAATAATATCCTTACCAATATGCTTTTTAAGATATTCATACTTGGAAGTACTGATAATTTGTGTGCTGTCATCTGGCAAAACAATATCTTCTCCGTTATAATTTATATGAAGGATGGGTTTTACATCAGTGCCGCTGCAATCAGGTGCAGTATCAACATGGCTGCAAAAACAAATGACCGGAACTTGCTTGTTTGTGTTTGATGGAATAGTTGCATATACATAACCAAACTCATCAGTATGGGCATCCCTAATTCCTGTTTCCAGTAACTCAGTAACTAACAGTTTTGAAAGATCTTTTTGTTTTTCAGTTGTAGGTGATGTGTTTGATGTGGGATCGCTTTGGGTATCTATCTGTACATAACGCATTAACCGCTCTGCTGTGCCATAGTTGTTTTGTAAGTTCATACGCTTATTTTTGATCTTGTAAATTTAAAAGACTTTCAGTACTCAAACCAAAACCATCTCATGCAATCATCCGCAATAAAAGCCCGTTCCATGTGGATAAGGATTCTCTTTTTTCTGGGTTGTTATATTTTATTCATTTTTATATTCAGCAACGTTACACAATTTATATCTGCATTAATATTTCGTGAAACAACATCACTTAATCAATTTTACACATCAGTCCTGTTTAATTTTATCATCAGTGTGGCACTGGTATGGTTTTTCAGAAAAGTATTTGATAAAGAAAGTTTCATCAGCCTTGGTTTTAAATGGAAAGGATTTGGAAAAGAAAGAGCCATTGGTTTTTTTACTGCAGTTTTATTAATCACATTGATTTCAACCATTCTCTGGTTGATGCAGTTATTACAATGGGTAATAACTGATCTCAATCCTAAGGATTTTTTACTCATCACAATAGTCTTGATTCTGATAGCAGTTACTGAAGAACTTGTTTTTCGTGGTTACCTGTTAAACAATCTGCTTAAGCATATGCCCAGGCAAGCTGCTTTAATTTTATCAGCCCTTTTATTTGTTGCATTCCATTCACTAAACCCCCATTTCAACTTCATAGCTTTTATTAATGTTTTTATTGCCGGTTTATTACTTGGAGTGAATTATATCTATACAAAGAATTTAGGTTTTGCTGTCTTCTTTCATTTCAGTTGGAATTTTTTACAGGGGCCAATCATGGGTTACCGTGTAAGTGGTATTGAACTTCCTGCTTTATTATTTCAAAACAGTAAAGGTTCCGTTTTATTAACCGGAGGCAATTTTGGTTTAGAAGCTTCATGGCTCGTAACAATCACACTTACTATTACTGTAATGCTGCTTTATTTTCTTTTTCAAAGAAAGTATAACAACATATCTGTTGATTAATTAATGGTCAATAGTTTGGTTTTCATCACCAGAATCATTAGCTTTCTAATTCACCAAAACACATTCTCATGAAGAAAATCCTCATTGGCGGCCTTGTAGGCGGCATTTTACTTTTTGCATGGCAAACCGTGTCATGGACAGTTGCTAATCTTCATGAAAAAGGACAACAGTATACAACAAAACAAGACAGTATTCTTGGTTTTTTAAACAACATTGGTTTAGCTGAAGGTTCATACATGTTGCCCATTTCTGCACCCGGCACTTCTATGGAAGAAATGCAAAAGCAAATGGATGCCAGCCAGGGAAAACCCTGGGCCATGATTCGTTATTATAGCAAAATGGATGTGGGCATGGGCATGAATATGGCAAGAGGCGCCATTTCAAACATCATCATTGTCTGTCTGCTTTGCTGGTTATTCGCACAAATAGGATCAGGAAGTTTCAGCACCTATTTATTGGGCAGTATAGCCATTGGAATAATCTGTTTTACCAATGGCGTTTATACAGGCCATATCTGGTATCCGGTTCATGATATCAATGCTCATTTTATTGATGCACTTGTTTCCTGGGGATTAGTGGGTGTTTGGCTGGGTTGGTGGATGAGTAGAAAGTAAGCAGTAAATAGCCACAAGTAGATAGTCAGTAGTTTTAATTAGCGAGTGAATAGTGAGAATACAAAAGTCCAAAGTTGAATGCTATTTAACTTTGGACTTTTTACTATGGACTATTAACTAATAACTATCGGCTGAATTTTACGGCATAATAATTAATCCCTTTGAATCAATCTCTACCATTTCAATATCAAAAACCAGTTCTTTACCTGCCAGCATATGATTGGCATCAAGCACTACTACTTCATCACCAACTTCCACAATTGTTACAGGAAACTGCTGACCGGCATTGTTGTTCATCATTAACTGCATTCCAACTTCAGGAACCATATCATCAGGAAAATTAGAACGGGGAAAATCAATGACCATCTGATCATTGCGTTCGCCATATGCATCTGCAGGAAGAATATTTACTGTTTTTTTATCACCAATAATCATATCAATAACTGCATCATCAAAACCTTTAATCATCATACCGGCTCCCACTTCAAACTCAAGTGGCTCACGGCCTGCACTTGAATCAAAGGTTTCACCTGTTGTTAATTTACCTGTGTAATGTACACGTACTGTATCACCCTTTTTTACTTTTGACATTTTCAAATATTTGCGGCAAAATTATAGATTTAGGCGCTTTTGTGTTAACTTTTTTTTACGGGTTCATTTCTGCATCTTTGATTGATAATATTCACTCATGAAACAATTCTTTTTAATCATCATACTCTTTTTATCTGTTTATACAAATGCTCAGAGCAGAAAAGGAGGATTAAACCGAGGAAACATTAAAAACCACGGAGTTCAAACAGGTGCAGAAAACATGGCACTTTATCTTTCTTCATTAAAAGGTAAAAATGTGGCTGTGTTTGCCAATCAAACTTCCATTGTTGGAAAAACACATTTGGTTGATACGCTAATGAAATCTGGTGTAAACATTAAAGTCATTTTTGCACCAGAGCATGGTTTCAGAGGTACCGCAGATGCAGGTGAAAAAGTTGGTAATTATACAGACAAGAAAACGGGCATTCCGGTAGTATCGCTTTATGGTGAAAAACGTAAACCATCTAAAGAAGATTTAAATGGAATTGATGTTATGATTTTTGATATCCAGGATGTAGGTGTACGTTTTTATACTTTTATTTCTTCGCTTGAATATTACACGGAAGCTGCCATGGAGCATGGCAAAAAGCTCATTATACTTGACAGGCCCAATCCGAACGGGCATTATGTTGATGGGCCTGTACTGGAAAAACCTTACAAATCTTTTGTTGGTATGCAACCTA
>DAIOWB010000203.1:0-5378 GCA_036758725.1 Lacibacter sp. | reverse complement strand
GCATTTCATGTATCTGCACATTACTTGTGTGTGTGCGTAGCAGCCATGCAGGATTGGTACTGATATAAAATGTATCCTGCATATCACGGGCAGGATGATTCTCCGGTAAATTTAATGCAGTGAAATTGTGAAAGTCGTCATCAATTTCTGGCCCTTCAGCAACAGCAAAACCAAGGCGCTGAAAAATACTCACCATTCGGTTACGCATTAAGCTGATGGGGTGTCGACTACCAACAGGAATTGTATCACCAGGTAAGGTTAAATCAATTTCAGCAGCAGCAGATTGTTGCCCATTGCTGGTTTCATTTTTCCACTCTTCATACTTAGCTTCAGCAAACTGTTTAAATTCATTCATGGTTTGGCCAAACGCTTTCTTTTGTTCAACCGCTACATTTTTCATTTCGCCCATAAGCGTTTTCACTAAACCTTTTGTTCCCAGAAAGCGTATGCGATATTCTTCTAATGCTTTTACATTGTCAATATGCAGCGCTTCAATTTCTTTTCGCAAATTTTCAATCTGTTGTAACACCTGTTCCATGCCGCAAAGATAATTATTTGTAGTTTGTAGTTGGTAGTTTGTAGTTGGCAACCTTAGCCTTGTTATTTGTGCCTTGTTTTTTGGATTTTCTAACATCGTAGATCGTACTTCATACTTCGTACTTCTTTCTTATGTTTGCCAGCGAAATAAAATTGTATGAGTGATCACTTTCTGATAAAAGATTTTCTTCAACCACTTGATTTATCGTTTATCCTTGCCGATGATGAACTGAAAGACGGGCAACTGGGTAATACCATCCAGTTTTATAAATCTCATTTTCCGGATCTGGAAAAGGCTGATGTAATTCTTATGGGCATTACAGAAGAAAGGGGTACCGGCAATGGAGTAGCAAACAGCGAAGCACCGGATATCATCCGTAAAAAATTATACCGCTTATTTAACTGGCATCCCGATGTTCAAATTGCTGACATTGGCAATATTAATTCCGGTGCAACACTCAATGATACGTATGCTGCTGTAAAAACAGTAACAGCTGAATTAATTGATGCTGGTAAATCGGTAATTCTTTTGGGTGGCAGTCATGATTTAACATTGGCACAATACGGAGCTTATGGCCATCTCAATCAGATTATTGAAGCCTGTTGTGTAGATTCATTGATCAACCTGAGTGTTAATACATCTATCCGTAGTGAAAATTTTTTGATGGAGATGTTAACGGGTGAACCCAACTTTATCCGTCATTACAACCACCTTGCATTCCAGAGTTATTTTGTACATCCGCAAATGTTGCAAACCATGGACAATCTGCGGTTTGATTGTTTCAGAGTGGGAGTGGTAAAAGAACAACTGGAAGAAATGGAACCGATTATCCGCAACTCTCACATGCTTTCAATTGATATAGCAGCTGTTGCCCATTCATTTGCACCATCAAACCAAACAACACCCAACGGGTTAAATGGCGAAGAAATTTGTACGCTTACACGTTATGCAGGGTTAAGCAACCAATTAACAACACTGGGTATTTATGGGTATGATGCAGTGAATGATCAAAATGAATTAACCGCCATTCAGATTGCACAAATGGTTTGGTATTTTATTGATGGTAAAAGCAAATCAAAAACAGAAGCATTGATTACTGAACGAAATTCATTTACTGAATACCATACAACCATTGCTGATGCAGATGCGTTGTTTCTTCAAAGCAAAAAAACAGGAAGATGGTGGATGCAGTTACCTAACCAGAAATTTATTGCATGCAGCGCCAATGATTACAAACTGGCGAGCCACAGTGAAATACCTGAACGTTGGTTAAGGGCTCAGGAGAGAGATTAAACTAAAATTTTAATCCACTTTTTCAATCACATAAGATGTGTTGTTGAAGCTGAACTCGTCACCCGGTTTTTTATGCATGAGTTGTAATCCTAAGGGCGATTCTGGTGAAAGTGCTATTACTGTTTTATCGTCAACTAAAATTTTTCCAAGCCCAATGCTCATAAAAAAAATACCCTTGTTTGTATTTACAATACTTCCTTTTACTGTTTCTATTGTATGTAGGGTAGGGTCAATTTTTTCAAGGATCGATTTTTGATTGATGGCTTCCTTTAATTGCCTGCCCATATTTTCCTGTTCAATCTGCAACATAGCCAAAGCTGTTTCATGTTTATCGCCGGCAGTACTTTTTGTTTCGTTAGCAGCACTTTCGGTAAGTTCATCGTACGATTTTTTGAGAAGACTTATTTTATCTTCAACTTTTTGCTTATAAAGCTGAAATATTTTTTCTTTAAAAGTCATAAAGAGTTTCTTACTTACTTATCAAGCGCCATGAAAAAATCAGATTAATTCTTTTGCTTTTTCTAATTGTTCATCGCTGCCCATAATAATTAATCGTTCACCATCATTAATAAAATAATCTGGCGACGGATTGAGTGTATAATGCTGGTGATTTTTAATGCCAAGCAAAGTACATCCGCATTGATTCCATAAATCGAGGTCGCCCAGTTTTGTTGTTTTTGTTGCTTCCAGTTCCACTACTTTAAACTCCGAATTGTTTTTGGTTGTCATGAGAGATAACAATTCCACCACATCAGGTAACATTACTAATGTAGCCATATGAGCGCCACCAATTTTATCAGGCATAATCACATTGGTTGCACCTGCAACACGGAGTTTGTTTACACTGCTGTCTTGCGATGCCCGGCTGATGATGGTAATATGAGGGTTGAGTTGCCTGGCTGTTAATACCGTAAATAAATTATCTGCATCAATAGGCATGGTGGCTATAATAGCCCTTGCTCTTTCAATGCCCGCCTCTTTCAATGCTTCATCTTTGGTTGCGTCACCTTTCATAAAATATTGCACTTCAAAAGGAAGATCCAGTGGAAGTTCTGCTTTCTCTTCCATTACCACAAAAGGAATTTTATTTTGAAATAATACCTGTGCACATTCGGTGCCGTTGCGGCCAAAGCCACAAACAATGACATGATTGCTGAGTTGTTGAATAGCCGTTTCCATTTTCAAGCGTTTATATTGACGAATAAATTCTCCATCGAGTAAATAGCGTGTAAGAAAAGTAACAAAGAAGGTAAAAGCACCAATGTTAATAAGAATAATAATGATAGTAAAGATTCTTCCTGCGGTTGATAAAGGCTCTACTTCCATAAATCCAACCGTTCCAATTGTAATCACGGTCATATACAAGGCATCCAGAAAACCAAATTCTTCAATTATCATATACCCCAAAGTACCAACCAAAAGCAATGAAAAAAACAAGCTGAGCGGAATGAGAAGCCCTTTAAAA
Source organism: Lacibacter sp. (assembly GCA_036758725.1). Lineage (GTDB taxonomy): Bacteria > Bacteroidota > Bacteroidia > Chitinophagales > Chitinophagaceae > Lacibacter. Next base: position 2,082 of record DAIOWB010000203.1, on the reverse strand, counting down.
TATTTGAGACGTTTAAAAAAATACATGTTTAAAATTAAGCAGGTTAAAACGGATATCAAAGTGAAGTTTCAGAAACTTGTATATTTAACTGATGAAAATACAAGGTTTAAAGTTGAAGGTTAAAGGTTTAAGGTTCTTTAAATTCAGGAATCTTTTTTTTGAGCAAGGCTTTCTTAATTCTTGCTTCTGTCTTCTTAGTTCTGTCTTCTTTCTTTACTCCTGTTCGCCTCAACAAAAACTGGTTAAGCAATTACAGAGAGATTTATTAAACGATACTGCATTAATCCATGCACTTGTTGGAGTAGCCGTATATCATACAGAAACAAAAAATTATCTGTATCAATATAACAGTAAAAAATATTTTGTTCCGGCCAGTAATATTAAACTCCCAACATTGTATGCCGGGTTAAAATATTTGGGAGATAGTTTGGTGGGCGTAAAATTTAAAGAACAGCACGATACTTTATTTCTGTTGCCAACCGGCGATCCAACACTTCTTCATCATGATTATAAAAATCAGCCGGTTTATGATTTTTTAAAAAATCAAAATAAAACCCTGGTAATTACCAACGAAAAATGGAAAGCCGAAGCATTAGGTTATGGCTGGGCATGGGACGATTATCTGGGTGCTTATATGCCGGAACGCAGCTCCTTACCTGTATATGGCAATGTGATAAAATGGATTCAGGAACGAAGCATTGAAAAAAATGAAACAGGTACCGATACTGCAACTTTGGTTAAAACAGATCCTGAAATAAACTGGGATGCTAAATTTTCAGCAAATAAATCAATCTCATTTGATATTACAAGGCCACGTACAGAAAATACATATACTATTATTGAAGGAAAAGAAATGAAACGGGAACTCAATATTCCTTTTGTAACCAATGGCCTGCAATCAGCAATAGATTTATTAAAAGATACATTGCATAAAGAAGTTATAGAGCAACCATTTCAAATTTCAAATTTCAAATTTGAAACAATTCAATCCCAACCGGTTGATTCTCTCTTTAAACCTCTTATGCACCGCAGTGATAATTTCTTTGCTGAGCAGGTGTTAATGATGGTAAGCAATCAGTTACTTGGTTACATGGATGAACAGAAGTTGATTGATACTTTATTAAAAACAGATTTAAAAGATTTTCCACAAAAACCAAAGTGGGTAGATGGTAGCGGCCTCAGCCGGTATAACTTATTTTCACCTGAAGATTTTGTCTGGCTTCTCAATAAAATGAAAGATGAATTTGGATTGGAAAGATTAAAAGAGATTCTTCCTTCCGGAAATGAAGGTACCCTGCGTAATTATTATAAAGATGAAACCGGGTTCATTTATGCTAAAACCGGAACCTTAAGTGGCCATGTAGCTTTAAGCGGCTTTCTCATCACATCAAAAAACAAGCTGCTCATCTTTTCTATACAGGTGAATAATCATAATACTTCAACTACAGCTGTACGCCGGGCTGTAGAAAAATTCCTTCGTAAAGTGCGTGCAAACAATTAATTAAAAAATTTTTTATTGACAGGCAGCATTTTCCTTTCTCCGGGGAACTTATATGTAATACCAAATGGAAGAATGATTTAGACCAATAGGGCCATTCAAAATTTTATACTTGTATAATACCGCCCTGAGTAAATAATTGGACTAGAATATTTTTCAAAGCGGTATAATATCGGTTTTAAAAACCCATAGTTGCTGAAACTCATCCGTAACAGACAGCAATTTTATCCAAATTTAAAACACACTTTTATGAAGAAGTTATTGTACGCTTTTATGGCTATTTTATTTGCATCTGCCAGCACAAAAGCACAAACAAACCCCTGTGAAGGCAAAGCCAATTTTCAGTTTACCATTAATACAAGTACGGTAAGCTTTTTTTCACTTAACACAAGTAATGTAGTATTAAATCACAGATGGACATTTGGTGATGGCAATACAAGTGATAAGGCCAATCCGATTCATAGTTATCAGTTTCCCGGAAAATATCGTGTAGTACATTACATAAAAGATGCTGCACAAAATTGTTATGATTCTATTGTTAAAGAGTTTCAGTTAACATTTACAACACCCTGTGATTTATTACA
>DAIOWB010000202.1:0-5381 GCA_036758725.1 Lacibacter sp. | reverse complement strand
AAATATCGGGCTTCTTATCACCGGGTAAATTTTTATTGTCGGCCGGCATTGATTATAAAAATCAAAACAAAAAAAGTTATTTTTCATTCTTTATTTCACCGCTTACGTTCCGCTGGGTAACAAAAGTTGATGATAGTTTTTACAGGAGCAGCAAATTTGGTGTTGACTCATTAAAAAAAGTGTTTAATGAAATAGGCCCTTATCTTTCTATTCATTACAACGTAAACTTTACAAAAACCAGCAGCTTCATAAGCCGTGTAGATCTGTTTACCAACTATAAAAAAAATCCGCAGAATGTGGATGTGCTGCTAAACAATGTGCTTACTGTTGATATTTCAAAAGTCTTTGCAGCAACTTTTCTGTTTGATTTACTCTATGATCATGATATTAAAGCAAGAACACAGATACAGGAAGTAACAGGCATCGGGTTAAAATTAAAATTATAATGGAACCCGGTAAGATGCATTCCTGCTTGTGCAACAATTAAACATGCAATAGCAACATGTAGCAGAATGCTTTTAATTAGTCAGTCAGCTCAACTGTAAACTGTGCATATTCACCTTCCACTGATTCTGCTTTTATTTCTCCCTGGTGAGCTTTTACAATTTCGTAACTTAATGATAAACCTAAACCGGTTCCTTCTCCTGTAGGTTTTGTAGTAAAAAAGGGTTGAAATACCTTTGGTACATATTTCGATGCGATTCCCATGCCGTTATCATGTACAATCACTTTTACTTTATTTCCATCTTTTTTTGTATGTACTGTTACGGTTGGCACATAATCAGGTATTTTCTTTTTTGCTTTTTCTATAACGGAGTAAAAGGCATTGTTATAAATATTGAGAAATACCCTGCCTATATCCTGTGGCACCAGGTTAATTTGTTCAATGCGGGGATCAAATGTTGAATTAATGACTACATGTACCGCTTTATCTTTAGACCTGAAGCCGTGATAACTCAGTTTTAAATATTCTTCAGCTAACATGTTTACATCAGTGAGGATGGCACCGCTGTTGCTGCTGCTGGTATGTTGCAATAAATTTTTAACAATGTTATCGGCCCGTTTTCCATGTTGATTTATTTTATGCATATTCTGAATAACATCATCAGCTATCAGTTTTATTTCTTCTTTATTTTCTGTCAGATTTTCGGTTGATAGCAACTCTTTCATTTCCGAAAGGAGTTCGGAATTTAACTCAGCAAAATTGTTTACAAAATTGAGCGGGTTTTGTATTTCATGTGCAATGCCCGAAGCCACTTCTCCCAGCGAAGCCATTTTTTCTTTTTGTACCAGTTGCGACTGGCTTGCTTTTAAATTGGTTAATGCCACCTGCAGATTTTCTTTTTGTTCTGATAATTCAGTGGTGCGTTCTTTAACCCGGTCTTCCAGTTGCAGGTTTTGTTCCATTAATGCCTGTTGTTGTTGTGCATGAATAGCCTGCAGGTTTTTATGATACTGCAGTTTTTTCCTTTGATTGCTGATGAAGGCAATTAAAAAACTGCTGAAGAGAAAAACCATGGCCGATATACCAATGATTACTCTAGACTGTAAGCTGATGTCGAGCAGAGTCATAAAACGCTTTGGTTATAAAGATGCAAAAAATGATGTATGCAATGTTGTGTACGTCCCAGATATTATTTGCCAGGTTAGGGTCGTAATTAATCATGGGGACGTAAAACAGAAAAACAAAAAAATTAATAACCACATAAATGCTAAGGCCAGTTACAATCCAGAAATCGGGCCCGCTTGTAATATCAGCAGCTTCATCTCTCAATTTTGCCAAATAATAAAGCATGCAATAGATTAATAAGAGATAAGCTTCGGCTGAAAGTAAATTACCACTTAAATGTTCAGGATTTCCAAAATTCTCTACAAAAATAAAATTAATGATGATGATGATCAATGAAAGATTGGGAAGAATCATCTTTAACTTCCTGAATGCAGATTGTTTTAAGGTTACAAAAAAATAGCTGAAACAAACAAAGCGGATAACAGAGTGCACATTATATAACGGATTATTACTTTGCATCCAGGAAGGAAAATAACGTTTATAATCAGCTATAGCGTCTGCAACGAGATTAATGAATAAGGCAGCAAACAGATAAATAATAACAGGCTTTAAATAAGCCGGCTGTTTACGATGGAACAAAAAATATGTAATAGGTATGAGCACTGCCCAAACCTCTGCCCAATCAATAAGGAATCTTAAGTTTTCATTCATTTGCTACAAACAATATGTTATTTAATAATCAGATGAAAATTAAATAAAACATGGTATTTTAAAATATGTTTAGAACCCTTGTTATTTTGAAAAATACAGTTTATCTTTTGTGTTCTCAAGTATTCTGGTCTTTTTATTTAACCAACCATAAAACCATCATTATGCAAAAAACAATTTTTTTTAAAAACCCTTTCTTTCTATTTATTGTAATGCTCTTGTTTATTGCTTCCTGCAATAACAACGATTCTGCTACGGCAAAAACAGATGCAGAAAATACAACTGATAAAACGACTACTTCAGATGTTACAAAGAAAGCAACTCTTATAAGTGGCAACCTTGATACGTTGTGGATGGATGCAACCACTTTTTTAAATTTAGGAAATGGGACAAAGCTTACTTTCAGATTTTATGATACTTTGAATTCATTTACACTACATGGTTGGAAAGGTAATTCTAATGCATGGAATAAGCCCCCAGATATAAGATTAATACAAGGAAGACAGAGCATAGTTGAATTTGGATCAGGCAATTATTTTGGTAATCTGCAATTATCCAATCCTGATTTTATTAAAATCAGTAATTTGATTAAAGCTAAAGGTTCAAAATATGTTGTATTTGGGCCAGAAATTCCAATTACTGGCACAATTGCAGGACAAATTATTTATAACATTTTTGTAACCAAAGACGATCCGGCAGACCCATCTCCTACTTTTGTTCATAAGTTTTTACTTGATCCAACGGGAACAAGCACAAATCCTTCTCCTCCAAAAAATAGCACGAACTAATTTTTTAATACCATATTTAAATCCCTGTTGATTAATTATCAACAGGGATTTTTTTGTAAACAAATTATTGAATAATAGATATGAAGTTTTATTTAGTTAAAAGATGCTTCATTTTATGCATATACCTGACAACAATCAAACTCTTTTAAGATCAAAATCAGCCTCATGGATTTTTATACTGTTTTTCTTTGAGGTATGAAAACAATGCTAGCTTCTATTTGCCTTTTGTTCTTTTCGTTACATGCAATCGCCCAACAAAAAATAAGTCTTGATGTAGCAGCTATCCGCAACATTCATCAGCAATTAAATGGTTTAAATGTGAGCAGCTTTTACCATTTTAATGAACGTATTACCGGTGGTTTGGAAGTAAACCGCTTTTTTCCAAAAAATCATCAAACGGGTGAAGAAACTATTCAACTTTCTGCATGGGATTTAGATTTAAATTTTCATTACTTAATTCCGCTTGCAAAAAGTTTCAACTTCTACCCCATCGCCGGCATCAGTCATACATCAGAAAAAGAAATGAACGGTATTACAAAAGAAGTTAAATATGTTCGTTTTTGGTCGGTCAATACAGGTGCAGGTTTCTTATGGGAAACAGGAAGGTGGGGGCCACATATTGAATATCTTTTTACATGGGGCCACTTGAACCAGCAATTTCTGTTAGCAGGCATCCGTTATGAATTGCAATTCGGGAAAGAAAAACCAAAGGAAAAATAAACCATCTGTTTTACAATTTATAGAAAGCAGTAAAACCGGTACTCCCCTTTTTTATATTGGGCAATAATGAAAGTTTTGATGCAATCATTGATTTGTTTTTGTGCAGATGAGGCACAAGTATACCAACCATAGTACCAATTGCAATGCCTGTAATTACATCTGTTTTAAAATGCTGCCCACCCTTCAATCTTAATAAACCGGTTGCTGTTGTAGCACTTCCAGCTATGGCATACAAGATCCATTTATTCTTCATATTGGGATGATAATCGGAATATACTTTAGCCATAAAAAAAGTGGATGTTGCCACCAATGCTGGATGTCCGGCAAAAAAAGAATTTTTAACTCCGCCTCCCGTTCTTGTTCCAATGGGAACATCAGGATTATATGCATAAGGACGAAAGCGGTTCACAATCATGGCAGATGAAGTATAAAGTACTCCGGTTGTGCCCATGGTTTCAAGAAAAAGCAATCCAACATTTAAACCATCTTTTCTTATTTTTTTATCAATCAATAACAAAAGTGGAAGCGGCATACTGCTGTAGAAAAAAAGATCACTGGCCTCTTTTGCTTTTTCTGAATAGTTGTTGGTAACTGGACGATCAAATTGGTTGATATCATTTTTATTTAAGGCAAGGATTTCAGATTCCGGTACTCTATCTCTCCCATAAATCACACTCATACCATAAAACGAAAATGCATCAACAACAATAGTAACGGGAATATCTACCCATGGATTTATTTTATATACAGCATTTTTGGTAATTGGTGTTTTAACAATACTCATTGAAACAGTATCTGTTTGCTGGGCAATGGAATTCATTGAACAGATCAATACAAAAAAAATAAAGGGAAGTAAACGTATCATAAATTAATTGTGTTTTTTAAAGCCAGATCCCCTCTTCATTTTTTTAATGGATGCGATACAATGAGGGTGAACAATATGTATCCATTACCTGCAGAAAAGCCATTCAGCAGGTTTTCTTTTACTTCATCATTTTAATGAAGTTTGTTTTAATAACTAAAATTCTTCAGGAAATTTTATTATCCATTAACCCATACCGGAATAACTGCAGGCTGCACTTTTACACGTTCTGCAATACGACGGTAACGATCAGCCAGCGTACATAAATATTCCTGCGCTTTTGCTGCATAATCTTTAAGACCGGTTAACTGTGCAATCTTCCATTGCTCTGTGAGGTGATGAATAATATTGGCATAATCAAATGTGGTATAGATGCCCATTTTTTCTGTAATCAATGAGAAACGTGTAAATAAACTATGCTCTTTTGCATTATCCATCAGTAGTGCAGGCATCGTTATTTGTTTTTTCATCATGGTTTCAAATGCAAGCAAAGCACCATTGGGATCTGTTTCAAATATTTTCGACATAAAATGCTTATAAGCTTTTTCATGCCTTGCTTCATCACCAGCAATGGTTTTACATATTCTTGACAACACATCATCACCTGCTTTATTGGCCAGTTTACCTGTATTTACATGAGATATTTTAGTAGCCCGTTCCTGGAACGAGGTATAAATCATGGCCTGGTAAGGATCCTGATCTGCTTTTGCATCAAACCCATTTCTGATTAAATTATGTATGGTGATCTCTACTTCTTTCATATCGGCACGGCCGGAGAGATAGAGATACTTGT
>DAIOWB010000201.1:0-5385 GCA_036758725.1 Lacibacter sp. | reverse complement strand
GAAAATTCATTGCTGCCAACCCGGCTGCACAACAAACAGGATGCCCACCAAATGTTGTAATATGACCCAGCACCGGATTTTCTGTTAACTGTCCCATCAAATCTTTATCTGCTATAAAAGCACCCAGCGGCATACCGCCACCCAATGCTTTACCCAGTAATAAAATATCAGGAACAATATTAAATTGTTCAAAAGCCCAGAGCGTGCCGTTACGTCCAAACCCACATTGAATTTCATCGAGTATGAGTAAGGTTCCGGTTTCTGTACAACGATGACGCAATGCAACAATCCATTCTTTGAGTGGAGCATTTACTCCTGCTTCGGCTTGTATGGTTTCAGCAATTACACAAGCTGTGTTTGTTGTAATGAGTTGCAAATCTTCAAATGAATTATAGTTTGCATGATAAATGCCAGGCAATAATGGACGAAATGCATTGCGCCAGTATTCATCTCCCATTACACTCAATGCACCTTGAGTACTTCCATGATAACTGTTCTTAAAGGCAACCATCTCTGTTCTTCCGGTAACTTTTTTTGCCAGCTTCATAGCACCTTCTGTTGCTTCAGTTCCTGAGTTGGTAAAGTAAACGGAGTTTAATGTTGATGGAAGATGATGAGTTAGCAACTTTGCATATTGTACCTGCGGACTTTGAACTAACTCGCCATACACCAGCAGATGCATGTACTGATCTACTTGTTTTTTGATGGCTTCAACTACTGCAGGGTTTCTATGTCCCACATTGCAAACGCTTATACCGGCAATCAAATCGAGATATTCTTTTCCATCAGCATCCCACAATGTGCATCCTTCTGCTTTTACAATTTCCAAAGCAAGAGGGGCAGCTGAAGTTTGAGCAACATGTTTTAAAAAAAGTTCCCGTTGATTCATACAAGGCAAATGTAAATGAGGTTTTTGAGTGAAAGAGAAAATAAAGAAATTGGCCACAGAGAAACACGGAGTGTAAGAGAACCGCAGAGGGGATTTTAATGTTGAAGAATGTATATCTGTTGAATGGCTGCGGGATGTGAAGGGGTAGCCACCCGGTTTTTTTACGGGTGGCCGAAGCCCGTAACAGCCCGGAATACTGATGAACAAAGAGTTACAGCCCAAAGCCCCAAAAATATTTATTGCAAATGACTATGATGCCTCAAAAAATTAAACGATCTTTATGAACAAATCCATTGATCTGTATGCCCGTTATCCTCCCGGTTGAAGGTGTTTTTCCCCAGTTTGGCAATGATTGTTTTATTGCACCTAATGCTACTATTGTAGGTGATGTGGTGATGGGTGATAACTGCAGTGTTTGGTTTAATGCTGTTGTGAGAGGCGATGTAAACAGCATCAGGTTAGGCAATAAAGTAAATGTACAGGATGGGGCCGTTTTACATGCCACCTACCAAAAAACAAAAACCATTGTTGGAAATAATGTAAGTATTGGCCATAATGCCATTGTACATGGTTGTACACTGCATGACAATGTATTGATTGGAATGGGCGCTATTGTGATGGATAATGCTGTTGTACATAGCAACTCCATTATTGCGGCCGGAGCGGTTGTACTGGAAGGAACCATTGTACAGGAAGGGAGCGTTTATGCAGGAGTACCGGCAAGGAAAGTTAAAGACATTAATAAGGAATTAATACATGGAGAAATTGATCGGATTGCCACGAATTACATTAAATATTCGTCTTGGTTTAAAGAGGAATTAACAGAAAAACTATAAACTGGTACGAACATTGTCGATATCCTGGTGTTTAAACAAATAATGAAATGAAACGACTAACAAAAGCAGCATTTTTAATTTTAGCGGTGTCTTTTATAACTATAGGGTGCAACGTTTTTAAACGTACACCTAAAGAAGGTTGCCCAAGCAACGGCAAAAATGTGGGAGCCGAGAAAATTTTAAGTGGTGAAAAAATAAAAAAAACGAAAAAGTTTAACAGCTAAATACATGATTTTAAACCCTAATCAATAACACCAAAAATTACCACTATGAATCCCACAGTTAGAAACCACGTTGGGTACAACGAAGCCATACTGGATGATGATGCCAGTTTTGATAAATTCTTCCGCTGGGCCGATTTACTGGCCGAGAAGCTAAACATTTCTTTTACAAAAAAGCTGGATGATTTTGAAGCACTGTATTGGGATTTCCTTTACAAAGGAACTTCTCTTACGCTGAGCTTTAATATTTTCAATGGCGTTTCTGTGTTTCCATCACTGGAAGAAAAAAGCGATCATTTTGAAAATGCAGCCATTGCCGAATTGGTGGATGCGTTGAAAGATGCTGATCCCAATGAAATATAACAGGCTTCAACCATTTCTTTTCTTTCAACAATGATGGATATTATAGTATCTGTTTAAACTTTTGGATATTCCAATTCAATATTTGCTATTATAAAAGCAAGGGCTGTGCAAAGCAAGCCTCACCTTCGGGGAGGTTTGGAGGGGCTTCTCTTTTCTTCTATTGTTGCAAGTATTCCGCAATAACTTATATAACGTAACGGGTGAATTTTTTCATTTCTTACAGCATCTTTAACTGCACAATCAGGTTCTTCCAGGTGCAGACAATTATTAAACTGGCAATCGTTAATCAATACTCTCATTTCAGGAAAATAATGTGATAGTTCCTGTTTACTGATGTCAACCAAACCAAATTCTTTTACTCCGGGGGTATCAATAATTTGTCCGCCACCAGGTAAATCATACATTTCAGCAAAGGTGGTGGTATGCATCCCTTTTCCACTCCATCCGCTTACTTCTTCCGTTCTTAATTGAAGCTGAGGTAAAATAGCATTAATGAATGTTGATTTGCCCACACCTGAATGTCCGCTGATTAAAGTAACCTTCCCTTTTAATTCATCAATAACATTTCGAACCCCTTCGTTTTTTTCCATGGAAATCAAAAACACTTTATACCCAACTGCTTCATACATGTGCTTCCACACTTCATATACATCCATTTCTTTTTTGCGGTATACATCTGCTTTATTAAAAACAATAACAGCAGGGATGTGGTATGCTTCTGATGCAATGAGAAAACGATCAATAAAGCCTTGTGAAGTACGGGGTTCCCTGATAGTTGCAAACAGCAAGGTTTGATCAAGATTGGCAGCCACAATCTGATGCTGGTATTTTTGATGAGGTGATTTCCGGTTGATGTAATTTCTACGTTCATATATTTCAATGATCATAGCTGTTTGCTCCAGTTCATTTTCCATTTCTACTTCTACTATATCTCCCACAGCAATGGGATTGGTAGATGTAATGCCATCAATCTTGAATTTCCCTTTTATACGAGCCTGTACAAAATTGCCATCTTCCAGTTTAGCGGAATACCAATTACCTGTTGATTTATAAATAAGTGCCTGCATGCTTTGCAAAGAAAAGGAATTGATTGGCACGGAAGTAGAAACAAGTTCAATGATTTATTCTGATAATACGTTAAGGGAACTTTCTCAGTTTCTTATATCGTAACCAAACTTCTATCAACAACAATACTAAAGCAGCTATGGCAAACGGATAAAACTCCTCTGCATATCTTGCATAACTGCTTGTTTCAATTTTTGTTTTTTCCAGTTTATCAATTTCAGAATAAATATTAGTAAGGCTTTCGTTATCTCTTGCACGGAAATAATTACCGCCCGTTTCTCTTGCAATTTCTCTTAATAATTTTTCATCAATGTTTACTTTTTCCTGAGTACGTACAACACCGGCTGTTGTTTGCTGGGGCATTAAAGCATACCCATCTGTACCCATACCAATGGTATACACTTTCACATTAAATGATTTGGCTATTTCTTTGGCTGTGGCCGGTGGAATTAATCCGCCATTGTTTTCACCATCCGTTAAAAGAATAACCACTTTGCTTTTTGATTTGCTTTTCTTTAATCGTTCAACACTAATTGCCAGGCCCGAACCAATTGCTGTTCCATCCTGCAGTATTCCACTGCGTACTGCATATATCTGGCTGATTAATGCTGCATGATCAGTAGTTAACGGACATTGAGTAAATGGTTCGCCCGAAAAAATAACTAATCCAATCCTGTCGGTTTTTCTTCCATTTACAAAATTGACTGCTACCTGTTTCATGGCTTCCAAACGGTTTGGGCTAAAGTCTTCGGCCAGCATGCTTCCGCTTACATCCATGCAAAGTACAATATCAATTCCTTCACCTTCCACCCGCTCTTCATTGCTCCTGGTTTGAGGTCGGGCAATTGCAACTATTAAAAAAGCCAGTGTAACAAGTCGGATAAAAAAAGGCAAATGCCTTACATTAATTTTTGAACCACTGTGATTTTTATAAATACTTAAAGTAGAAACGGTAACAGAAGAACTGTTTTTTTTGATGTTGAATAAGTACCAAACAATCAACATCGGCAATAATAGCAACATCCATAAAAGATATGGATAGGCAAATGTGATATTTTGATACCAGTTGTTAAGCATGCCGTTTGAGTTCTGTTTCTGTTTTTTTTATTACTGATTCCATTTCCTGTAATGCTTGTAAACAATCCTGTTTTGCAACATTATATTTTGCAAACTTTACAGCATCACTCAATTTTAAATTCTGCACGACTGGAATGAACTGTTCTTGCAGTAAGTAAGGCTTTAATTCCAAAGCCAGGTCATTTGTTGTTAATCTTGTAAATGGTTTATGTAGACTTCGTTCAAAATATTTTTTAATTGCAAGAGAAAATTCTGTGAAATTCTGTTTTTGTTCAAGCTGTGAATCCCATGACTGTGATTTTAATTTTTCAGTAATCATTAAAAAATCTTCAAGAGCTGAATATTTTTCATTCTGTTCATCAACAACCAGAATTTTCTTTTTCTTCCACTTTCTGAATAAAATAATTAAAGCAATCAAACTCAATAAGGCAGCGGCTGCCACTATATAACCAATCCATTTTTGTGTTGCATCAATATCTATAATTGGTTTTACATCATTCATTAATTGGTTGCCGGTAGTATCATACTCAACCAGTATTTCTTTTTGCGGAAATTGCAGCGCCTGTAATTTGTTATTTACATTTGATGGAACAATAACTGAAATGTTTTCAATAGTCCACAGCCCGCTGTCAAAACTGGAAAGTGTTATTTCTCTTTCAAATCGTTTGGAAGAATCGATAGCGATATATTCAAAGTGAGGAATGGTATCGGGTAATTTCCATTGAACCGATGCATCTCTGTCAATGGCTTTAATTTCCAGTTTTATTTTAAATGGTTCACCAATAATTATTTTATCGCTGCTGCTGGTTAATACAGGAGTAATTTGTGCAAACGAAAAAATACCCGTAAATAAATAACCTGTTAATATTGTAAATGCCCTTCTGTTCATCTGCTCCTGTTAATAAAAAATTTCTGTAACACTTTTACATAATCA
>DAIOWB010000200.1:0-5445 GCA_036758725.1 Lacibacter sp. | reverse complement strand
CTGAATTTTTCTTCATCAGACATGAGAATTGCCTGCCGCCTTTTTGCAGTTTCATATTCTTCCTGGCGTGAGTAAGGAATAAATTGCTCATTGAGAATTGACATATCAAAATCTTTATCGTATTTCTTTTGTTCCACTCTATGCAAGTTAAAAATTATTCACCAGTTTTTTTATGTTATTCTTTGTGTTAAACGGTACTAATTCCCTGTTGGTGATTTAGAAATCCCTGTTCAGTGTAGTTCTGTTGCTGCTATATGAAGCCACTTTTACTTTTACATTATTATTTAATTCATCAAAAAAAATTCATAGTTATGAAAAATTTATTTCTGGCAGCATTCATATTACTGGCAATGAGTTCTTGCAGTAAAGTAAATGATCTTGTGCCTTCAACAGATGATTCATCTGTATCGTCAAGCAATCAGGCAAATATTCCTGTCTCACAAGTACCAGCAGCAGTTGTGTCTGCGTTTAAAACTAAATATCCTTCAGCCGGAGGTGAAATTGAATGGCAAAAAGAAGATGGAAATACTTACAAAGTAAAATTTTGGTTAAGTGCGGAAAGATGGCAAGCCATCTTTAATGCCGATGGCAGTTTTGTTTCTGAAAAAAGATTAAAATAAATTTTTGGAATTCATGTAGCTTCTCTTAATACCATCACTGTCAGTGATGGTATTTTTATACAATTGCTTTTGCAAACTGCATATAATAGAGTTTCGCATAATATCCATCAAGCAAAAGCAATTCATCATGGGTACCCATTTCTTTTATTTCGCCCTTATCAAGCACAATAATTTTATTTGCTTTGCGAATGGTAGATAAGCGGTGTGCAATTACAATAGAAGTTCTTCCTTCAATCAACTTGTCAATGGCATGTTGAATAAGATGTTCGGTTTCTGTATCAACAGAAGATGTAGCTTCATCCAATATTAAAATGTTGGGGTTATATAATAATGCCCTGATAAAACTCAGCAACTGCCGCTGGCCCTGGCTCATTGTAGCACCCCGTTCCATTACATTAAAATCATAATTACCGGGCAATCGCATAATAAAATCATGAATGCCTATAAGTTTTGCAGCTTCTATTACTTTTTCTTTACTGATGGATTCGTTACGTAGTGTAACATTATCGGTAATGGTGCCTGCAAACAAAAAAACATCTTGTAAAACAACCCCGATTTTACTTCGCAATTGATCAATAGGAAATTCTTCAACTTTGTTATCATCAATCAGTATTGAACCTTTTTGAATTTCATATAATCTGTTTATTAAACTGATGATTGATGTTTTACCGCTACCTGTATGGCCTACCAAAGCAACTGTTTCGCCGGGTAGTACATTAAATGAAACGTTTTTCAATACCCAGTTCTCATCGCTGTATGCAAACCAAACATGATTAAATTCAATTCTGCCTTCTTTAATTACTGCTTGTTTATTATATCCTTTTGCCGGTTCTTTTAATTCATCATCATTATCTAATACTTTAAAAACCCTTTCACTGGCAACCATACCCATTTGCAATACATTAAACTTGTCAGCAATTACACGTAGTGGACGAAATAACATATTTAACAATAAAATAAAAGCCATCACCTCACCTGCCAGTTTAGATCCCTGTACTTCTGGTGAAAGCAATGCTTGTCCGGCCCCAAACCAAACTAATAATCCCAGTGATATGGCAAGAATTATTTCAACAATAGGAAAGAAAACCGAATAAGCAAAGATGGCCCTGATGTTTGCGTTTCTGTGTTCTTTATTGATATTTCGGAATTTATTGAATTCTTTTTCTTCAACTGCAAACGCCTGCACAACATGCATCCCCTGTATATGTTCCTGAACAAATGCATTAAGTGCAGCTACCGCATTTCTTACCCGGTGAAAACTTTTATTTACACTTTCTTTAAAATAATAAGTTGCCATGATTAAAAACGGAAACGGAATTAAACTGATTAGTGTAAGTTTCCAGTTAAGATAAAACATGGTAAACAACACTGCAATAATGGTAAGCAGATCAGCAAAGATGGAAATAAAGCCTTCGGCAAAAACATCACTGATGGTTTCAATATCATTGATTGTTCTGGTTGTTAATGTACCTATTGGTGTTTTATCAAACTGTCGCAAATTTAACCCCAATACTTTTTTATATACACTCACCCTTAGATCTCTTACTACTGTTTGTCCCAGCCAGGAAGTAAAATAGGAAAAGAAAAAGCGAAGAATGGTTTCAATTAAGATGAGCGCCATTTGAAAAATGGTAATGCGGATCAGCATTTCAGCCAGGTTATGCTGAATATAATCATTCACGGTTTTATTGATAAGCCATGGGCGAACAGGTGCCATTACTGCTAAAACAACGGCTAAAATAATTGAGCTGTTAAATCTCCTCTTGTAAGGAGATGCATAACTGATGATGCGCCTTAGTAACTGAATGTTGAACAGTTTCTTTTGTTCCGTTTTTATTTCCAAAACCAATATGTATTTGATGTAAAGTTAAATTCTTTCAAACAGCATAGTGCAAGCAACTTCTTAATGGAAGTGTGAAATGATAAATGGTAAATTTATTTCAATAAATAAGCCCTGTACTTTTTATTAAAATAAAAAAAAGAAAATACACTTGTTACAATTCCTATTACTGCAAACACAATGACCATGTTTGAATAAAATGAAACCCAATTAAGCTGAACCTGAAAAACTTCTTTTGATAACATTACTGTAATGCTTCCTAAATATCCCCAGGCATCTGCTATATAAATAAGAAATCCCACATTGCCTGCAAAGCGAAATGTAGCAAGAAGCCGTTCAAAAAACACACTGTTGAACAATACATATGAAATGTATAAACCAAGCCCTGTAAACTGCATCCAGCTTGCGCCACTGATGATTGCATTTTTAAATAATAGTGAAGAAATACCGGCAACAGCAAAACCCAATATAAGTAACAGATGAATGATACGGAATGCCAGTATATTTTTTCTGACAAAAACCATCAATCCTATTAATGCCAAAACAATAAGTGAAGTGATGGTTTCAGTTTTTGCAAAAACAGAAGCATTTTTTGCATAACCCAGCTCATTCCACATGTTGGCCATATAATTATCACGCAGGTCACGCATAACAGTCAGCAATAAGTAAATAAGTACAAATGCAATGACACCTGAACGAAAATGCTTTAAAAAAAATTTCCTTTCTTCATGCTTCATGGGCAGTCGGATTGTGCGTTCAGCAATATCATCAGCATCTGGCTGTTGTGCTTTTTCCATTAAAACATAAAACAGGATTAAGGGAACTGCAAATAACGAAGATGTAGCAAAGGGCATCCAATATTCACTTATACTCCAATTCAACATCAACCATTTTCCTACACTTCTGCTAAAGCCACCGGCAAATATGAAACTTACAGCCAGTACCACTCCTATAAAATCGGTAGTTCTTCTTCCTTCAATATAACTGAAAACAATGCCCCACATAAACCCTAAAGTAAACCCATTAATAAAAAAACAAATGATACCCCACGGTGCAGGCACTAAAGCAAATAACAATAAACTTAACCAGGCAGAACCAACCATGATGAAGCTGGTTTTCCATCTGCCATGCCGTTGCAGTTCCGAAATAAATTTAATGCCATAAAATTTACTGAGCATGTAACCAACTACCTGGCTAATGATGAGCAATGTTTGATAAGAAATATTCCAGAAACGAAGTCCTTCAAATGTGGCTACAGTAAAAGGCTTACGAAAAGCAAAAATGGAAGCATAGGTAAAAAATACAACTACAGCCAGGTAAACTGCATTGGCAATTTGATATGCGGAGAATGATTTTTGTTGTTGTTCCGTTTGATTCAAAGCAACAGTAAGTTATGATTTCTTAGTATGATCACAGCATTTCGCCTGTTGCTCTGCGGTACGCTTTAATAAAAATAGCTCCCAGGTTTTTATGAGGTGGCACATAGTCTTTTAATAACTCACTGGCACGCAAATCAGATTTAACTGATGCTGTTATTTGTTGCCATAATGGAATCCATTCTATGTTTTTACCGCTGAGTATATTATCATTTAATGCACGCAGAATAGGTTCGTTTACTGAAAAGCTTCCCACTTGTTTGGTAGAAATTATTTGTGCATCATCGTTTACATTTAAGATTTTAGCCAAATTCTGATAACCGCCACATGATCCAAGCATTACTATTCTGGAAGAAGGCATCATTTGACGTATTGTATATTTCAAATGATAACTATGACCTCTGTGTACAACAAAAGTAGGATTGATATTATTTTTTTCTAAGTATTCAATTAAATGTTGTTGTGCCAATGCATCAAGATCCAGTTTATAATCAAGCGGCAGATTGGCGTAGATTGTATAGGGCTTCCCTTTGGTGGAGGTTATGGTAACCCATTCTTTGCCCGTAACAATTTTCCATTCGGGTTTGCCATTAAATAATCCCATAAAATTTCTGAAAGAAATGATACCATCTTCATCGCCATAAAAAAATACATGCTGTACAACACGGCCACTATCATCAGAAATACTTTTAAAATCTAATTTATAAACAGGAGGAATACCAAGAATAGCAGATAAGTTCATAGAAGTATCTGCTGCTGATTGAAATAAATTCAACAGAATATTATAAATCACCTCTCCTTTCTTATCATTATTTTTTAAACTTGTTTCGTAATTTAATTTTACCTGTCGCTTTAGGAACAATTGTAAATCTGCATTTGTAATGCTTCCATAGCTATCAGCAACATCCACTGCATCTTCAAGTGAATTGGTTTTTTGCAATCCGTTTACAAAAGCATACATGAGTTGCAGGCTACGTAGCTCTGGCATGGATTTTAAAAAATCATCAAGCCTGTTATAGTTTGCTGCCATTTTAATAAACTTTTTAAATTTATCAAAATGAATACTCATAAGTAATGAATCGCTTCTGCGACCGGGAAAGCGATCCAGCATTCGCTTATACAAATTAGTATATGTACTGGTATAAATAATTTCTTCGGTGGAAACAATAAGATAATAAATATCCTGCGAGCTAAGCGGTTCTGCTACCCTGAACCGAACAGCTTCTGTAGCATCATGCAAATCATTCATTACATTAACAAATACATCCGTTGCTTTGCGCTCAAGCATTTGATATAAAACTGCAGAAAGAACCGGTGTATCTCCTGCTGAAATACGGTTATAATATTTTACTTGTGTTTTAACCAACAATTTATAATAAGCTGTTTCATTTTCTGCAACAGCTTTAATGTCATCAATGGATAATTGATTATTGAGTATTTCATCCAGAAAAGGCAAATAAAGGGTGCCGTTTGTAATTTCACTGAGCTTTACAATTGTTTTTACTTTAGAGTCGTTGTTTCGTCTGATGATTTTTGCTGTATTGCTTCTTACTGCTTGTGCATATGAATATAAATCCAATGGAACTTTTATGGCTGCCACAACAATTAA
>DAIOWB010000199.1:1773-5471 GCA_036758725.1 Lacibacter sp. | reverse complement strand
GGGAGGCCTCAATATATCTCTTTGCATCTTCCCCCCTCAACCCCGGTGCATGACCATCAACAGGCTTTCCCAAGTCAAGTGCAGCTTTAATTTTTGCCAGTACTTCAACATCTCCGTGAAGTACTCCCGGAAAGTTCATCATCTCACTTAAATATTTTACTTCTTCTCTTTCTAAAAGTTTTTTTACAGCTTCTGCATTCAGTTCTGCACCTGCTGTTTCAAAAATAGTAGCAGGCACACAACTGGGAGCGCCAAAGTTGAATTTAAACGGAACTGTTTTGCCGTTTTCAATCATAAACTCCACGCCCTCTAATCCACAAACATTTGCAATTTCATGTGGGTCACTTACAGTGGCAACGGTACCATGTACAACAGCCAGTTTTGCAAATTCTGATGGTACCAGCATCGAACTTTCTATGTGTACATGAGAATCAATAAAGCCGGGGAGAATGAATGGGAATTGGGGATTTTGGGATTGGGAATTGGTAATAATTGATTTAATTTTTCTATTCTCCACCTCAACTTCACCCCAAAAAATCTCTTTTGTGAGTATGTTCACAATATTTCCTGCAACTTTAAACGAACCCTTATCATCCATAACTTGTTATTTGGGATTAATGGCTCAAGATAATGGATAGAAGGAATACTTTATTACCAAAGCAGTCTTAATTTTGAATTCTTTAAAATTAAAAAAATAAAAATGAAAAAGCTTGCCGTGCTGATGTTGTTGCTCTCCGCCTTTGTTTCCGGTTATGCTCAAACTGTAGATGAAATCATAAATAAGTACATTGATGCGATGGGTGGAAAAGAAAAACTCAGCTCCATTAAAAGTGTTTATATGGAAGGAACAAGTGTAATGCAGAATGGCACAGAAATTACACAAAGGTTATGGAAGGTTGATGGCAAACTGATGCGCAGGGAAATCAGTTCAGCTATGTTTAACATGATTTCTGTAGTTACTGATAAGGAAGGCTGGAGCCAGAACCCACGCAGTGGTGGAAACTTTGAACCGATGACACCCGAAATGGTAACAGGTATGCAAAGTGAACTGGATTGTGCCGGTCCGTTAGTTGATTATGCTGCCAAAGGACATAAAGCAGAACTTATAGGTAAAGAAGATGTGGAAGGCACAGAGTGCTGGAAAATAAAACTCACATTAAAATCGGGCAGGGATATCACTTATTTTATTGACCCAACTACTTATTATATAAACAGGATGGTTACAACTGGTGGCGGATTTGGTGGCGGCCGTGGCGGTGGTGGAGCGCAAGGTGCTCCAAGAGAATCAAAGATTGATTACAGCGATTACAAAAAAACAGAAGATGGCTATATCTTCGCTTTTAAAACCACACCGGTAGGTATGGGTGCCGGTTTGTTTTTTGAAAAGATTGAAGTGAATAAACCTGTAGACCCAAAAGCATTTAAACCGGAAGTAATAGAGTAATTCATTCAATCTTGTAACATTTTCAAATAGTTTCGACATATATATTCAAAAACACAAAACAACAAAAATGAAAAAGACGCTTTTATTATCGTTATTAATTGTTGCATCATTCAGTTTTGCAACAGTGAAAGCACAAACAGCAAATGAAGCTGATGATATCATCAATAAACATGTAGATGCAATTGGTGGTGTTGAGAACTGGAAAAAGGTGAATAGCGTAGTGCAAACAGGAACCATGATGGTGCAAGGTTTAAATCTTGAATTAGTTGTTACTACTTTAAACAACAAAGGCATGCGGCAGGATATTATTGCAATGGGAATGACGAATTATATGATTCTAACACCAACTGCAGGTTGGAGATATTTCCCTATTCAGGGACAACAAGCAGCGGAAGCATTAACTGAAGACGATATAAAAGATGCTGTGGATGGATTAGATGCACAAGGTGGGTTGGTAGATTATAAAGCAAAAGGCCACACTGTTGAATTTTTAGGTAAAGAAGATGTAGATGGTACGGAGTGTTTTAAAATCAAATTGAATTTAAAAAGCGGGAAGTCTGAAACCTATTATATTGATCCAAAGACATATTATGTTGTTAAATCATCAAGAGTAATGAAAGCAAATGGCCAGGAAGCAGAAATGACAACAGGCTACAGTAATTATCAGAAATTACCAGAAGGCATTACTGTTCCAATGAGTCTTTCAATTCCTTTAGGACCAGGCATGAATGCCGATTTTTCTATTGCCAAATTTGAAGTTAATAAAGCAATTGATGAATCCATCTTTAAACCTTCTAACTAATTAATACCAATGAATGAAAAACCCCTGACACATAAATCAGGGGTTTTTGGTTTAATGGTTCATTCGTTTTTTTTATCAGACCAAAATATAAAGCATGAAAAAAATCTTATCAATTCTTTTTGTTATTGTAGCTTTTTCAGCATCAGCTCAAACAACAATCAACTCATCAACCTTTGGGATGATGGAAGCAAGGCATCTTGGCCCGGGTACCATGAGCGGTCGCATTTCTGATATTGCCGGCGTTAACGAAGATGGCAAAACCCTTTATATTGGCACTGCAGGTGGCGGAGTTTGGAAGAGTACCAATGCAGGTGCATCTTTTAAACCCATCTTTGATAAATACACACAGTCTATTGGATCTGTTGCTATTGATCAGAAAAATCCCAAAACCGTTTATGTAGGAACCGGTGAAAGCAATATGCGGAATTCTGTTTCTATTGGCGATGGCATGTATAAAACAACAGATGGCGGTGATAACTGGACAAAGATTGGATTAGATTCTACCGAGCATATTTCAAAAGTGTTGATTGATCCTAATAACTCTAATGTAATTTATGTAGCAGCTCCCGGTCCCTTATGGAGCGATAGTAAACACCGTGGATTATATAAATCAATTGATGCAGGTAAAACATGGGAATCCATTTTATACATGAATGAAAAAACAGGTGTAGCGGATATCGAAATAGACCCGACCAACTCAAATATTCTGTATGCAACATCATGGGAATTTCGTCGCCTGCCTTATGCATTCAACAGCGGTGGTGTTGGAAGTGGAATATTTAAAAGTACCGATGCAGGTAAAACCTGGAAAGAATTAACCAATGGGCTACCAAAAAAACCTTTTGGAAGAGTTGCACTGGCTATGGCACCATCATCACCTCAAAACTTATGGGCTATAGTAGAAAGTGAAAACACCGGTTTATATATTTCTACAGATGCAGGTGAAACATGGAAACAAAAAAGTGCCACACAGAATATTGTTTCAAGGCCTTTTTATTTTTCAACACTGGAAGTAGATCCTAAAGATCCAAAGCGGGTCTATCGTCCTGCAACCAGTTTTTCTTATTCAACTGATGGAGGATATTCTTTTGCTGATGCAAGTAATGAAGGAGGATGGGTGCATAGTGATCATCATGCATTATGGATTAATCCCAACAATACAAATATTTTATACCTCGGTACAGATGGTGGTGTATACTTTAGTTTAGATCGTGGAGCCACATGGAAATTTTGCAACAACTTACCTGTTGGCCAGTTTTATCATGTAAGTACAGATATGCAGGAGCCTTATCGCATCTATGGAGGTTTACAGGATAATGGTAGTTGGGTTGCGCCAAGTGCTGCACCAGGTGGTGTATTAAATGGTGACTGGAAAGCCATCTATGGTGGTGATGGTTTCTGGACACAGCCCGATGCATTTGATCCAAATCTTGCTTATGCAGAATACCAGGG
>DAIOWB010000199.1:0-1673 GCA_036758725.1 Lacibacter sp. | reverse complement strand
TCTGGACACAGCCCGATGCATTTGATCCAAATCTTGCTTATGCAGAATACCAGGGTGGTAATATGAACCGCATCAATATGAAAAACGGAACCAGTGTTGGCATACAACCACAAGGTGCAGCAGGAGATGAAAAGTTGCGTTATAACTGGAACACGCCATTAGTGATTGGTGCAAAAAATAAAAAGAACCTGTATGCTGGCGCACAATATTTATTTAAAAGTACCGACCGTGGTGCTAACTGGACAAAAATTTCTCCTGATCTAACAACAAACGATAAGCGTAAACAGGAACAGGAAAAAAGTGGCGGCATTAGTGCCGATGTTACCAGTGCAGAAAATCATTGTACCATTTTTACCATTGCAGAATCGCCTTTAGATGAAAACATGATTTGGGTTGGAACGGATGACGGCAATTTACAATACACGTTAGATGCAGGTAAAACATGGACCAATGTTTCAGCCAATTATGCAGCAGCAGGTATCCCCAAACAAACATGGGTGAGCAGTATAGAACCATCGCTGTTTGATAAGAACGTTGTTTACGCAACGTTTGACAATCATATGTATGGCGATCATAAAACGTATATAGCTGTAAGTACAGATATGGGAAAAACATGGAAGAAATTTGAAAGCATAGAGTTTACCGGTTTTGCACATAAGATTAAAGAAGACATCGTAAATAAAAATTTATTGTTTGCCGGAACAGAGATGGGTTTGTTTGCCAGTGTTGATGGAGGAAACGAATGGTTCCGTATGAAAAATAATATTCCCTGGTATGCATTAGTAAGAGACATTAAAATTCAGGAACAAACAAACGATCTGGTCTTAGCAACTCATGGACGGGGAATTATCATCATTGAAGATATGTCTGCTATGCGGAACATTACAACAACCGTTGCAGCGCAGGATGTTGCTTTGCTTAACAATAAACCTATCACTTTAACAATGGGAAAATATAATGGCGGATTTCCCAATGCAAGTGGTGATTGGAATGGCGGTAATCCATCAACCATTACTCCCATTCAGTATTATCTGAAAGACAGAGCGAAGACAATACAAATGGAAGTGTATGATAAAGATGGAAAGCTGTTGCAAAAATTATCGCCCAGTAACAGAAGAGGTTTAAATAAAGTAATGTGGAACCAACGCATCACCCCACCCAAAACCGCAAAAGGTGGTAACCAAATGGAACAGGGAGGATTTATTGCTCCACAGGTTTTACCCGGAGAGTATACCATCAAGTTGAAAATAAATGATAAAGAATATACGCAGGTTGTAAAAATGCAGCATGACGAAAAAAATAAAGAATACACATTACAGGACAGAGAAGTACAATACAAAACAGGCATGGAACTGTATGCCATGAATGAGCGACTTGCAAAATTGGTTGACAGTATAAATGCTTCTCAAAGTATGCTGAAGAAGAATATTGATTCAACAAAGAATAAAAAAACAAAAGCCTTGCTGCAGGATTACTGGAACAAACTGGAAGAACTCCGTTTAACATTAGTGCCACCAATGATGAAAGGCACCGGCGATTTAAAACGTTTACGCAGTAACATCAGTGATGTTTATAGTGCAGTTGTGGGACAGGAAGCAAGGCCAAGCAATTTGCAATTACAAAGGGTAGAAGTATTGAAAGACGAAATTGCAAAAGCTGAACAAAAAAATGAA
>DAIOWB010000198.1:0-5479 GCA_036758725.1 Lacibacter sp. | reverse complement strand
GCAAATGGTATTTCTTATTGGGGAGAGCAGCAACCTACTTCGGGCCCTGTTTATTTTGGAGCAGTAATCATGCTCCTCTTTTTGTTTGCAATTATTTTTGAAAAAGGCTGGTTAAAGTGGGGTTTACTTGCTGCCGGTTTATTCGGAATTATACTGGCTTGGGGTAAAAATTTAGAAAGCATCAATTACTTTTTGTTTGATTATTTACCCTTGTATAAAAAATTCCGTGCGCCTTCAATGGCATTGGTTATTCCTCAATTGTGTTTTGTATTAGTAGCTGCATCCGGTTTAAATCATTTGTTATTTGGCAATACCAGTGCAGAAGAAATTTCTAAAAAACTGAAAACTGTTGCCATAACCACAGCAGCAATAGCTCTTATTCTTGGCGTGCTTTATTTTACATTGGATTATACATCACCCAATGATAAAGGCATTCGTGAAAACATGAGCAGCGCCATGTTGCAGCAGGCTTCGCAAGGAAAGCAACCAACAACTGAAATGCAGCAACAGGCAGATACATTTGGGAAATCGTTTGTTAGTTCCATACAAGCCGACCGTAAAGATTTGTTTGGTAAAGATCTTATGCGTTCTCTCTTTTTTATCGTTGTTGCATTAGCAGTTTTATGGTTTGCAGGTAAAAAGAAAATTCAGCCCATCCCTGCGATGATCATTCTGCTTTTACTAAGTACTGTTGATCTGCTTTCGGTTGATAAACGCTATTTAAATGATAATAATTTTATTGATGAATCTGAATTAAATATTTCCTTTGAACTAAGCGATGCAGATAAACTGATTAAAGAAGATAAAGGGTATTTCCGTGTGTTTAATCAAACCACCGATCCGTTTAATGAATCTGTTACTTCTTATCATCATAATTCAATTGGTGGTTACCATCCTGCAAAATTGCAGATCTACCAGGATTTAATAGAGAACCAGATTGCGAAAAACAATATGCAGGTGATGAATATGCTTAATACAAAATATTTCATCCTGCCCAATCCGCAAACCAACGCACCTGTTGCACAAATAAATCCTGCAGCATTTGGCCCTTGCTGGCTGGTGAAAGGAATTAAATATGTAGCAAATGGTAAAGATGAAATGAAAGCACTGGACAGCACCAATCTCCGTGACACCGCTGTAGTACAAATTAAATTTAAACCAACAGTTGGTGCAGATCCTGTTTATGATTCAACAGCAACAATCAAACTGATTGAAAATAAGAACGACATCATCAATTATGAATCAAAATCAAACAGCAACCAGTATGCTGTGTTCAGTGAAGTCTATTACAACCGTGGATGGAATGCATTTATTGATGGAAAACAAACAGAAATTGTAAAAACAAATTATGCTTTACGTGGATTAGCTATTCCTGCAGGTTCGCATAAAATAGAATTCAGGTTTGAACCCCGATCTTATCAATTGGGTAATACAGTGGCACTGATATCATCTGTCTTAATCTATTTGATTGTATTTGGCGGATTATTCATGACCTGGAAAAAAAGCAGACAGGCTTCAGTATGAAGAATGTTCTGAATATTGTCCCCTACCCGTTTTTACCGTATTACTCTGGCGGACAAAAACTGATTGCACTTTTCAATCAGTACTTAGGCCAACATTGTGAATTGCATGTTGCAGGCACTGTTGAAAATGAAGCTGCACTTGCAAAGAATTATACATTTCATTCCTTACTGGGCAAAAAAAACAAAGTACGTTTTATAAACCCATCTTCTTTTTTTAAACTGAAGAAACTGGTTGTGGAAAAAAGTATTGATACCGTTATTGTTGAACATCCTTACCTGGGATGGATGGGTTGGTTACTGAAATTAACCTGTAAAACTAAACTCATCATTCATTCACATAATGTAGAGCATGAACGTTTCCGTACTATTGGTAAATGGTGGTGGCCGGTATTAAAACTATATGAAACATGGGTTTTAAAAAAAGCTGATTTTGTTTTTTGTATTTCAAAAGAAGACAGGCAATGGATGATTGAAAAGATGAAAATCCCTGCTGCAAAATGTTTACTTGTTCCTTATGGCATTGTACAACAGCAACCACCAACTGATAAAAAGGAAAGCAAAAAGATAGTATGTAATCTTCATGGCTTTAACCCGGATCATCAGTTATTTTTCTTTAACGGTTTGCTCAATTATAAACCCAACACTGATGCCGTTACAACTATCATTGAAAACATAAATCCTGTGTTGCTTTCAAAGAATATTCCTTACAATATTTTAATTGCAGGTAAACGATTGCCCGAATCTTTTCAGGAACTGAAAGCATTTAACCAACAACATCTTTTTTATGCAGGTTTTGTTGATGATATTGATTTGTATACGAAGGCTGCTGATGTGTTACTCAATCCCATCAACAGCGGTGGTGGTGTGAAAACAAAGATGATTGAAGCATTGGGGCTGAACACTACGGTTGTTGCCACTGATACAGGAGCTACAGGTGTTGATAAGCTTATTTGCGGAGATAAACTGAAGATTGTATCTGATAATGATTGGACTGCTTTTGCAGACGAAGTACTTGAAGCAACATCAACAGATACAAATATCCCAACAACATTTTACAAGACTTACTATTGGGGAAATATCATTCAACAGATAAAAAACCTATAAGCATTTTTGAATGCTTGCCCATAACAGATCGGCCGATTTTTCCCAAGTAAAATGTTCTTTCCTGATTCTTCCTTTTTCAATGAGTTGTTTGCGGAGTTGTTCATCAACAGCAATACGGATCATTGCATCTTTTATTTGCTGATGATTATTGGGATCAACCAGCAGAGTTGCATCACCTGCCACTTCCGGCACAGAAGTTACATTAGAAGCTATAACCGGCACATCACATTGCATCGCTTCAATTACAGGTATGCCAAAGCCTTCAAACAAAGGAACAAATACCAATGCTAAAGCTGAGGCTAAAACTGCATTCAGTTCTTCATTACCTAAACGGCCGGTAAAGATTACATCAGAACCAAATTGCATTACCTCTTTTAAAGCATGCATTTCATTTGTTTTATACATACTGCTTCCTGCAATCAACAGTTTTGTATCAGAGCCGCTTTGCTGTTTGTATAATTCAAAAGCTTTCATTAAGCCGGTTATATTCTTACGTGGACTTAATGTACCAACAAAAATAAAATAAGGTTTACCGGATGTATATTTTTTTCTTGTACTTGAAATGACAGCTTCATCTACCGGATGATAATAGGTATTCACACCGCAATAAACCACATCTACTTTTTCAGCTTTGATGTGATACGATTGGCATATATCCTGTTTGCTGAAGGAAGAAACCGTAGCAATATGCACTGCTCTTTCCGCAAATTTTGGAAAGAAATAATTGTAATACTTCCGGTTTGAAAATTTCAGGTCTTCAGGCTTGTGAAAGAAATTAATATCATGAATAACGGCAAATTGTTTTCCTTTCCATCCCAGGCAAAGAATACCATCTGGCGATAAAAACAAATCGGGTTGAAGTTTATTTAAGAAACGCTTCACACTCCATTCAAACCAGATTATATTAAAAATAGCATGACGGGCAGGCGGAACTAACAGGTGAGCTTTTATATTTTCAGCAAAAATAAATTCAGGGTCAATGTTTGTATCAAACAGAAAGTGAAATTCAATTTGCGGATTCTTTCGTACAATATGCTTCAACGTATTGTACGCAAACCAGCCTATTCCATCCATTTTATCCTTTCGTATTAATCTTGTATTGACTGCTATTTTCAATGCGCCCGGTTTAAAAGTTGATTTTTTATCTGTTCTTAAAACGCAGAAACTATATTTGTTCTGCAAATAAACGGATTATGAAGAAAATAGTGCGGATTCTGGGATTAATTCAACTAATTAGACAAAAAAAGAATTACAGCAGCGCTGTAAGGTGGCAACTTATTCGAACTCTTCTTTTTCTTGAATACAAATCTTACATAAACAAAGAGTCGGTAAAACCCGTTTTGGTAAAAATTCTTCATTACAAAGTACATGCATTTGGATTTACAAATCTTTGCCTTTTATTCAGAGAAATTTTTGTTCATGAGGAATATCAATATTTCACTACAAATGAAAACGCTCCGGTTATAGTTGATTGTGGCGCCAATATAGGAATGGCAACGCTATACCTTAAATGGAAGTTCCCCAATGCAGTGATCCATTCCTTTGAACCCGATCCATCTGCTTTTGTATTACTCGAAAAAAACATAAGCCTGAATAATCTGCAAAACGTTGTATTGCACAATGAAGCAGCTATGCCACAGGAAGGAGAACTTGATTTTTTTGTTTCAGAACAAACCAAAGCTTCATTGATGATGAGTACTGTACAGGGAAGGATGGATGAACAAAAAATTACAGTGAAAGGAATTGATTTTGCTGCATTCATTAATCAGCTAAAACCTTCCTTACTTAAAATAGATATTGAGGGTGCTGAGAAAAAAGTTTTTGCAAAGATGAATGAAGAAGGCTCGTTAAATCATTTGAATCAGATCATCATGGAATATCATCATAAAATAGATCATGCAAAATCAGATTTTTCAGAAATGCTGATTATCCTTGAAAAAAACGGGTTTGAATATAACTTCATTACAGGTTTTGAAACTGCCGGACAGTTCCAGGATGTTTTAATCTATGCTTATAGAATGTAAAAGATAAAACCTAAGAATTACTAATTTTATTACTCAATCCAATCCAATCAATATCCGGGCTCACCAAATCTTTTTCTAAATGAGTACCAATGGCAGGATAAGGAATCCAGATTTTATACTTTTTAGAATTGAAGAAATACCTGAAACTGTATTTCACAGCCATTTTCATAATATTAAAACTTTCTTTACTGGTAAAAAAGAACCTGAGATATGCAAATGGATTGAGTATAAATGTTTTTGTTAATACCAGCCACATGGCACAATCATTATTCCCTTTACTGTAAGTAAGTAAAACATCCTTTGTTTCCAGCAATGTTTGTTTGGTAGTTAAAAAAGTAAGGCAGGTGCTGCTGTCTGTATACCAAATATGATTCTCTGCTTCCAGTTTTTCCTTTTGATGTTGATGAATAGGGTGTGTAAACGTATCGGTATGCAAATAACAACTTACAAAATCAACATCCCTTCCGCTTTTTAATAAATCAAGTAGTTTATGAAATTCACCCGGCCGGTATAAATAATCATCTTCTGCAAAATAAACAGCATCGGCATCTTCCTGTTCACTTAAAATTTCAATCTGCCTCTGAAAGGTTGCCCAGTTACCGATTTTAGGAGTTTCAATAATCTCAATATCTTTTTCATCAAACAAATCATGAATAAGTTGCTTATACTCTGGCGGACAACCATCCAGTATAAAAAAATATTTTACTCTAATCCCTTTTGCAGATTGTATAAATGATTTTAAACAGGTTTTTACCAACTGAAATTTATCAGTTGGAAAAATCAGCGGCGTTTTTGAAACACCGGGATAAATGCGCCAGGCAACTGCCA
>DAIOWB010000197.1:0-5482 GCA_036758725.1 Lacibacter sp. | reverse complement strand
TTTTAAATACATGTTCAATTTGTATTGCTAATTCACGGGAAGGCACAATAATCATCGCCTTTGTTGTGTTCTCGGCATTTTGCAATAAGGGAACAAGCGGTATTAAAAAAGCAAGTGTTTTACCTGAACCGGTTGCGGATAGTAATATAATGTCTTTAGGAGATGCATTTGCTTCTATTGCAGCCAATTGCATGTCATTGAGCGCCTTAATCTTTACATTGGTTAGAATCTCTTCAAGCCAACCGTTATTGTTTTGCATAACGGCGAAGGTAAACAAGTTTCATCCGATAGAAATAAATCGGCCAGAATGCCTTGCTATATAGGTTAAAATAAAATATCTTGATCATGAAACATTTTATTAACCAAAACCAATTATCATGACTGCTGCTGCCAAATCTGTTTGTTATTTCGGATACTATTTATATGTTACAGGAATTACTTTAATAGTAGCACCCAATTTTTTATTAAATACGATGAAATTTCCAACTACGAATGAAGTTTGGATAAGAGTAGTAGGAGTGCTTGCTTTAGCTATTGGTTATTATTATCACCGTGCTGGTACCGGAAACCTTTCTGCATTTTACAAATTCACCATTCATGCAAGAACCTTTGTTTTTCTGGCTTTCTGTTGTTTTGTGTTATTGAATTATGTTTCTCCATTATTAATCTTGTTTGGAGTAATTGATCTTGCCGGCGCTGCGTGGACATGGATGGCATTAAAGAAAGAAATATAGTTAACTGACTTTTTGATTTAAAATAAATTCATTTAAGCATTCATGAAATTTTCTTTCAGGATCTTATTTAAATAGAAAAGCAAATCATTGGCATTTTCTTTATTAAAACACATGGGAGGTTTTATTTTCAGTACGTTATTTTGCGGTCCATCTACACTCATCAATATTCCAAATGTTTTCATGCGGTTGGCTAAATAAGATGTTTTATCAGTTGCAGGAATTTTGCCCGGCTCAGTTAATTCAATGCCAAGAAAAAATCCTTCACCTCTAACATCTGCAATAAGCGGAAATTGTTGTTGCAATAATTTTAATTCGGCTTTCAGATATTCCCCAATAGTAAAAGCATTTTCCTGCAGCTTTTCTTCTTTAAGAATTTTTAAAACTTCTAAGCCTATTGCTGCTGAAACAGGATTTCCACCAAACGTGTTAAAGTATTCCATTCCATTTGCAAAAGCTGTGGCAATTTCTAAAGTACATGCAACAGCTGCCAACGGATGACCATTGCCAATGGGTTTACCCATGGTAACAATATCAGGAATTACATCCTGCAATTCAAAACCCCAGAATTTTTTTCCAACTCGTCCAAAACCAACCTGCACTTCATCTGCAATACAAACTCCACCTGCTTCTCTAACATAAGCATAAGCTGTTTTAAGATAATGATCAGGCAATACAATTTGTCCGCCACAACTCACAATGCTTTCGGCAATAAAAGCAGATAATCCTCTTCCTGCTTTTTTTATTTCGTAGATTTTTTCTTTTATATGTGCTGCATATTGCAATCCTGTTTCATCATAAGTGCCTGTATATTTTCCCCGAAAGCTATCAGGCAATGGAACAATATGTGTATGATCGGGTTTGCCTTTTCCACCTTTCCCATCAAACTTATAAGAACTGATATCAATACAGGCATTGGTATTTCCGTGATATCCTATCTCCAATGCAATCATGTCTTTTTGATTGGTATAAGCTTTTGCCATTCTCATTGCTAATTCATTGGCCTCGCTGCCCGAGTTAACAAAGTGAATAATGGATAATTCTTTGGGTAATGTTTTACATAGTTCATTGGCAAATGCAACAATGTTTTCGTGTAGGTACCTGGTATTGGTATTGAGCACAGCCATTTGTTCTTGCCCTGCTCTTACAACTTCAGGATGTTCATGGCCAACATGTGCAACATTGTTTACCGTGTCTAAATATCTTCTGCCTGTTTCATCAATCAGGTATTGCATTTCTCCACGTAAAATGGTTAATGGTTCACTATATGATACGCTTAAACTTTTTCCCAGATGTTTTTTTCTTTCATTGATTAAATCATTTTTTGTTTTTGAAACAGCGGTGTTTTCATTCGTATGAAAAAGTATTCCCGGATCGGGACATAAAGACGACCATACTTTTAATTGTGATGGAGAGCAAACTCCCGGAAAGTTTGTTTCATAACCAAGTAAATCGAAAATGATTTGAAAATGTAAATGAGGTGGCCAGTTTCCGTTTTCAGTTTCATTACCAATGAATGCAATACAATCTCCTTTTTTTATTTTATCTCCATTTTTTAATGAAACCAAACTCTCTATACTAAGGTGCCCATATAAAGTATAAAATACAAGATCAGTACTGATTGTATGTTTAATAATAATCGTTGGTCCATAATCTTTTTCAATAGCATTATTTTTAAAGCTCACAATTTCACCATCACAAATGGCATGAACAGCTGTATTTTCTTTTAACCAGAAATCCATTCCTAAATGATAGGTTCGGTATTCGGGTCCGTTATTGCTGTCAATTATAAACGCTTTGGTTGAATAAACAGGTCTTGCTTCCAGGTAACCCCCGGCAAATAATGTGTTTGGATTGTTTTCTTCCAGTTGGTTGATTTTATATGAAAATTCATTTGAGTTTTGGTATGATGAAAAATTCCCTAAAAACAAACTGCCAATACTTAAATCGGGTTGTTTAATTTGTTGATAATGACAGGTAGGAAATAAATCAGCAAAGGATAATTGTTGTTGTGCAGCCCACTGGTTAAAAGATTCTTCCTGCGGTACAGGAATCAATCCACATGCAGACCGGAAAGAATAATAAGCCAATGACGACGGAATCTTTTTCCATTTATATAATAAAGTCCAGGCCTGTTTTTCGCTGATCTGTAAATACACATTGCCGGGCTCTTTTTCTTTGTTGATGGCAGATTTTGTAACACTGATTATTAATCGGATTGCAACTAAAACATGTAATGCATTCAGTTCTTCATCGAGCAAAGGAAATATTTGATGATAACCTGTTACAATGGGTAATGCAGCAGCTAAAGGATCGGGATGATCCATTACAGCATAAGCAATAGCAACTGCCAGATCATTAATTGTTTGTGTGTAAGCTGAATCACCGTAATCAATAATAGTTTCAACAGTTGGATTTACCAGATCATTACTAACAATAATATTATTATCATTCGCATCATTATGAATAACCGATTTGCGGAATGATTCATAAATGGGTTTTATTATTTCAAAGGCATCTGTAAAATAGGTAACACTATCCTTTTCTTCTTTACTAAACAAATGTGTGTATTGATAAGTCCATGCTGCCTGTGCAATATCCCAATCAAATTTGCGGCTGGCAACAGAGTGATGAAAACCCTGTAGCAGTTTTGTAATTTCTCCGCAAGCTGCACCCAAGCTAAATCTTAACTGATCAGATTGCGGATTTACTGATGACCATAATCTTCCATCGATCCATTCTAATAACCGTACACTTCGGATTTCATTTTCTGCATCTTTAAAAGTGAAAGAGTAGTTTCCTGAAGTTGTTGGAATGATTGAAGGAAATTTTATATCGTGTTGCTTTTTCTGAATATGCAGAAGTAGCTTTTCCTGAAAGTCGAGATATTCCGGATTGGTACCCGGACGGTTTATTTTAAGAATATAACTTCTGTTGTTTTCAGTTTCAATTTTATAATTATGATCCAGTTCACCGGGTAAAACTGATGCAGTTCCTTTAATGGCATACTCTTTTAAACACAGTTCTTCTGCTTGTTTGCAGTTGAGTTGTACAGGAAGTTGATTTGTTATTGACATATATAATCTTATTCAACAAATTTATTATCATAATTGGAAGAAAATGATCGCAAAGGAATTATTCATCACTTTGTAATCAGGATTCGAAAATAATTTCGAATCTGTATTTATTTCAAATAGTCAGTTTTGTAATTGCCAATATGCATTTCACTTTCTTTAATCTTTTTTTTATGTCTAAGGAAAGTGACAATACCTGTAACAAATAATAAAAAAGAAATAATAAAGAAAGAGATTTCAAAAATGAGACTGTATTGAATTTTCAATAAACTTTTAATACTTAATCCGGCTATTAAGAAATATAAAGATGTTCTTACAAAAGACAGCAAGGTGGTTTGATTTGCCATATTTGTACGTTGTATTGCCAGGCGTTCTCTTAAAATGAGGTCCTTATTTACTATATTATCAGAATCGTTGTTCATTTGATTCAATTAATTATTATAATTTGATTGATTTTTTAATTTTATTTGCAATCTTTCATAAAGGTATGAGAAGTAGTTTAAGTTACCTTAACGTTTCAATTTAAATGATTTGCTTTATGAAAGAAGTATACATCAACTCCGCTGTACGTACACCCATGGGCCGTTTTGGAGGAAGTTTAAAAGTTTCTCAACTACTTAATTAAGTGCAATAGTTATAAAAGCCGGTTTGCAAAATATCAAGTATTAAACAATAAATAATTAAGGAGGTGTTTCCAGTGAGAGGAACACTTGTGCCAGGAAAATATTTCCGGAAAATAAGGTTAGAAATGGTTTAACTAATTACAGATCAGCTTTCATAACAATAAATTTGAATGGTTTTATTTCAGATTTAATAAAATAAAACTAACCTGTGAAACTCATTTACTTTTATTATTCTTTAACAGTGCAACCAATATTATAATAAATACTGCGCCCCCTACAACCCAAACCCATGGTTGCATGAAAAAGTTGTTATCATTGCCTTTTGTATTTATATCAATGTCAATTTTCTTGGTATCCTGCGCCACACTATACATTGTAAATAACAGGAACGATAGAAATAATGAAAGTTTAACGGAAATGTTTGTAATGAGTGATTTCATGTTTGATTGATTTATTTTGATAGAACAGAATTAATTACCGTTCATTATGTAAAGATGGGTTCATTAAACTTGCCTGCAGTTACACAACTATCAAAAAAACTTATAATATTCACAGTTTAAAATTAAAATTAATTTATCGTTATAATTTATCTTTCAAATCAATATAAAACTTTCGCAGTAGTAAAACTATTTTACTTCCCCGAACGCTTCTTTTTAAATATGAATCTGTGAATTATGTAATTCAGCATCTGTTTAAAAGGATTAAATTGAGCCAATCTTTTGGTTGTTACTATGAAGTTATCTTCCCACCTGTTTAAATTGTTTGTATTATTCCTCAGCACAACTTTGTGGAGTTGTAAAGGTTGCTTTCAAAACAAATTTGTAAAGGAGCCGGCGCCCATTACGGAAAAATTTATAATTGATATACCTGTTTCAACTTTTAATATCCCCATTCATTATCAAATTAAAAATTTTGAAACATGGATCAATGGGAAAATTTCAGGCAAGTTTTTAGAAACAACCATTAATCCCTTGCAAAACGAAAAGGATGAAGCAATCCTCATCTTTAACAAAACGAATCCTATCAAAATAAGTACCGAAGGTAATAACCTGCT
>DAIOWB010000196.1:0-5496 GCA_036758725.1 Lacibacter sp. | reverse complement strand
CTTAATTTATATACATTTAATCAATTTTTCCCCGAAATTTGCAACACGTTCAACGTTACATTATGATTGATATTAAAGTTCCAACTGTAGGCGAGTCGATAAACGAGGTCACATTATTAAAATGGACGAAGCCCGATGGTGCATGGGTAGAACGTGATGATGTAGTTGCAGAGTTAGAAAGTGAAAAAGCAACCTTTGAAATTAATGCAGAAAAGGCCGGCATTCTTAAACAACTTGCAAAAGAGAACGATTCACTTAAAATAGGCGATATTGTTTGCCAGATAGATGAAACTGCAACAAAGCCTGAAGGCCAGAAAGCCGATAGCCCTGAGCCAATAGCCGTAAAAGAGAAAACAGAAAATAAAGCTGGCACTACTGCAACTGTTGTATCTGTTACAAATGATATCAAAGCATCACCTGTTGCAGCTGCAATCATTGCTGATAAAAAAGTAAATCCTCAAAGTATTACTGCTTCTGGTTCTGGTGGTAGAATTTTAAAAGATGATGTGTTGAAAGCAATTTCAAATCCTGCAAAAATTGCATTTAACGGAACTGAATTAAACAGCCGTAATGTTCGTAAAGAGAAGATGAGTAATCTTCGTAAAACCATTAGTCGTCGTTTGGTTGAAAGTAAGAATACAACGGCCATGTTAACTACATTTAATGAAGTTGATATGGGACGTATTATGGATATCCGTACAAAATATAAGGAGAAGTTTAAAGAACTGCATGGAGTAAACCTGGGCTTCATGAGTTTTTTTGCTAAAGCATGTGCAATAGCATTGGCAGAGTGGCCATCAGTAAATGCTTCAATTGACAGCGATGAAATTACTTATCATGATTATGCAGATATATCCATTGCCGTTTCAACACCCCGTGGATTAACCGTTCCTGTTATGCGTAATGTTGAAAGCATGAGCATGGCAGATGTTGAAAAGAAAGTTGTTGAGTTAGCCGGCAAGGCAAGGGATAATAAATTAACCATGGAGGAATTAACAGGCGGCACATTTACAATTACCAATGGTGGTGTATTTGGATCGTTGATGAGTACCCCAATTATTAATTTACCACAAAGTGCCATATTGGGAATGCATAAAATTCAGGAGCGCCCAATGGTAGTAAGCGGGCAGGTAGTTGTAAGATCCATGATGTACCTGGCATTAAGTTATGATCACCGTATTATAGATGGAAGAGAGAGTGTAAGTTTTCTTGTACGGGTAAAAGAATTACTGGAAAATCCGGAGCTGCTGCTTTTTGGAAAAGATCCTGTAAAAACACTGTTAGAAGTATAAAACACCTCGTAACTTCTGATAGTTTGTTGCAATGGCGTTACGCAATGCGTGACGCTTTTATTTTTTTATGCAATCAGATGTATTTATAAAACCTTCCTTTTTATATTCTATTTATTCTGTCCTTAGCTTTTTTAAAAAGTAAAAGTATCTTCTACATTGCTTTTCTTTGTATTAATGAGCCGGTATCATTCATATATTCGTTCTGCAAATGAAATTCTTTTAAAGTATAAAGGATCAGAACCTTTTTCATCTTTTATTAAAAGGCATTTTGCAGTTAATAAAAAGTTTGGCGGCAGAGATCGAAAACAAATCACACATATCTGTTATTGTACTTTCAGATTAGGAAATGCTTTTTCAAAAGCGAATATTGAAGAAAGAATGTTGATTGCATTATTTCTTTGTTCAACAGAACCTAATGAAATGCTTCAGCATCTGAAACCCGAATGGAATGAAAAAGCTAAACATCATTTCAAAGAAAAATTAGAGCTGATTAATTATCCATTTTCCTCTAAAGAAATATTCCCCTTTTCAGCGGAGCTGAGTAATCATATTGATCCAAAAGAATTTGCTCTTAGCCATCTTATTCAACCCAATTTGTTTTTACGAATAAGACCGGCATATGAGAAAAAAATTGTAAACAAGCTTCATGAGGCAGGTCTTGCTTTTCAAGTGAAAAATGAAACTTGTATTTCATTAACCAACGTAGTAAAAATCGATGATGTTTTAGAGGTAAATAAAGAAGCCGTAGTGCAGGATTACAGTTCACAGCGAGTGGGAGAGTTGATGAAAAAAATAAATGATCAACGAACAAGTGATGCATTTTCAGTTTGGGATTGTTGTGCAGCAAGTGGAGGTAAATCAATTATGGCATATGATCTGTTGCCGGGAATTCAACTTTCTGTCTCTGATATTCGTGAATCTATTCTTGTAAATCTGAAAAAGCGATTTCAGGAAGCAGGAATAAAAAAATATTCTTCATTTATTTGTGATCTTTCAAAGCCATTGAATGAGGTAATAAATAAAAGTGAACAGTATGATCTTATTATTGCTGATGTTCCCTGTTCAGGTTCTGGCACATGGGGACGAACTCCCGAACAATTGCATTTTTTTGATGAAAAGAAAGTAGAAGAATATGTAATGTTACAAAAGAAGATTATTTCAAATGCTATTCCGTTTTTGAAAGAAGGGGGATATCTGCTTTATATTACCTGTTCTGTTTTTAAAAAGGAAAACGAAGAATTGATTTCGGTTATTCAGGAGAAATTTCAGTTTAGTCTCATTGAAATGAATGTGTTGATTGGATATGAATTGAAAGCCGATACCATGTTTGCAGCACTGTTGAAAAGAAATTAGGCTTTACTGTTTTATAAATTCTTTTACAGCATAGCGTTTACCATCATTAGTTACCAGCAGTGTATAATTCCCCTTAGGCAAACTATTTATCGGTAAAGAAAGAGTTGCATTGCCAGTGGGTTTGTTATAAGTTTTCACTAATACCAGTTGACCTGCAGAATTAAATATCTGCAGATATAAATTTTTAAAACTATTCTGTTCGGTAAAATTTACAACTAAAGTGTTATGAGTGGGATTTGGATAGACTAGTACAAGTTTTGAATTAGAGCCTAAATCATTTACTGAGGTAGCAACAAGTAATGTTACTGAAGCTGAATCAATAGCATAAGAAGTAAAACTGACAGCTGATGTATCAACTACTTCCTGAATCCGATAGCTTGCAATTCCTGCAGGACTGTTATTGATGATGTCAATATATTCATAGTTGTGATTGATAAATGTATTGCCTGTTGCATTTAATGTAAATATCTTTTTATATTCAGTTTCGCCCGGAAGCTTTCGTTCTATATCGTAACGCATTCCGGAAATATCTTTACTGTTCCATTTAAGTGTTGTTGTAAAATTGTTTATGGTAGCAGTCATGTTTGAAAAATCTGCCAGCAAAAAACAAGTAGCTAATTTCATATTGGGTAAACCATAACCATATTGTGAATCGGGAACATTGAATTTATCTGAAGCTTTACGAAGAGTAGTAATAATTTTCATATTATTAAATTCCGGAAATAATTGCCATAAGCAGGTTGCAAGTCCCGCAATATTAGGAGCAGAAAAAGATGTGCCATAACCATTTCCAATTGTTCCATTTACTGTTGAAATGATTGTTCCATCACCAACGGAAACAACATCAGGTTTTATTTGTCCGTCACTTGTTGGTCCATAACTGGAAAATGCAGAAATAGCTCCACTGCTATTAACCGAACCAACAGTTAAAACACTATCAGCATCTGCTGGTGCAGTAATATATTTCCATGGATCATCACCTCCATTGCCAGCACTGATTACAACCAGCATTCCTTTTTTTGCTGCCATATCAGCCATTTTTGAAATGATTGTTGTTTGGCCGTTCAAATCGGCATAAGTATGATTGAATACAGGATTGTCAAAGGTTGAATAGCCTAATGAAGAAGAAATTACATCAACACCTGCACTATCGGCATACTCAGCACCTAATGCCCAGTTATATTCTTCTATAATTTGTTCGGTGGGAGCATCTTCTGTTCGTAATAAAAAATAATTTGCCTCAGGACAAGAGCCAACAAATGTTCCTGGTTTATAAGAAGCAACTGTAGAAAAGCATTGCATTCCATGTGGATGATCTTCATTTACACTTTCATTGTTTTGCACAAAATCCCAGGTTGCTGAAATCTGATTTCTGGCTCTTGTACTATCAAAAAACGGATTGCTGAGATAACCAAAAAAACCAGCGTCAAAGAAAGCCATCAACATGCCTTGCCCTCTTGCGCCAATGTTATGCAGAAATTCACCTTTATGAATTTTAATCTGGTTAACTGATGAGCCATAGTTAAAAGTATCTGCAAGTAACTGTTCAGTTCTGCTTGAAATATTTACTTTGTTATTTGTTTGATTTTTTTGAAACTTATCATTATCAGTTGAATGATTTCTTCTTAAAGCAACATCAGAAAGAGATTTTACAAAGGGGAAAGAATTAATTTTTGTTATTGCATTATCATCATTGGTTTGAATAATAATAGCATTGAGCCATCTTGATTTGCCAAGTAGAGTAACTGTGCCGGTTTTTAAAACGCTATCAATATATCTTGTAATAACAGGAAGATCTGTGCTGTCTGTAGAGATATTATATTTTGTTCTTCGTTCAACAGAACGGGGAGATAAAAAAGCAGAAGGATTCTTTAAGTTAAATGGTGTTTCATTCTTATCAGTAAAATAAATAACTCTTTTTGTAAACTGTCCGTTACTTTCATTTAAAATGAAAACGATGAAAGACAGTAGTAAAATGAGTTTCTGCATTTTAGTAGAAAGAACAGGTCATATTAATTTTTATTAATCATCCACATTTTTACACCAAATCCAATACGTACAGGATCGTAAGATGTAATTACATTGGGTGGAGCACCACTTGTTCTGGGTCTTGGTTGATTTTCCCATAATTCAAATTCTTTATAAACAAGGCCAATATTTTTTGCATATTTTTCAACTGAAAATTCTCTTGATGCAAATACGGTATCAGATTTTAAAGGAACATTTTCTGATACATCTATATGTGAAATGGTTGTTACATCGGGCAAGGTTACATTATTAATTTTTTCGGCGTTATTGATTGTTTCATACGTAAATTCCCACAAGCTCATATTGCCATCAATACTAATTGGGAAATCGGGGTTATAAGGCCTGTTTGGTAAATATGAATTGCCATTCCACTTAAAACCTTCTTTGGCGGGCAAGTGAATTTTAATAACTCTCAGATTGTTTTCAACAACTTCCATCTGCTTATCTAACGGAGTTACAATATATGTTCCGTTAGAAACCCAAGGGCCGGAAGCAGTAGAATCATTGAGGTAAGTAACTACACGCCAGCTGGGGCGGTTTTGATTATCTTTTACTTCCTGTTCAATTACATGCTTTACCTGGTATTTATGAGTTTCAAGTGTTTTGCCGGAATTTACAAAAACCATTGAATCCAGTCTGTAAGTAATAAATTTCCCAATTTTTAAAGGATACATTTCTTCAAGCGTCATAGTTTGAAGTGTTTCTGTTTTATTACAGGAAAGAAAAAGAAGAAGAAAAGTAATTAATGAAAATATTTTCAGATTGATAATTTTTGGGGTAGCATTGGTTTTCATATTGGCTAAGTTAGTTAATGATTTTGGGT
>DAIOWB010000195.1:0-5525 GCA_036758725.1 Lacibacter sp. | reverse complement strand
TTGGTTCATTTGGCAGGTAAACATGAAAAAACCTTAAACATTCAACCAGCAACGTCAAACTATTTTATCTTCTTATAATTCACATAAAAATTTTTATCCATCAATTTCCTGATGTCTTCTCCCTCTCTGAAATTAGTACGCAACTTTTGCCATTTTTCAGTTGCAAGTAATAACCCATATTTAGGATTACTGTTATCCGGTAATAAAACAGGCATGTTAAAACCATCAATGCAATTCGTCCAACGATAATAAAGAATTTGAGAAGTGTTTTCAGTTGAAAGATAATATTCCAGGGTTGGAATTTGTGTGGTACGCAGATACTGATCAAATACTTTTGAAAGATTAAAACCTGTTCGTTTAGAAATAAAGTCTTCAATCTCGGCACCGGTTACAGTTCTGTACCTGTATTTCTGATTCATATCCCTTAGCAGCATTCTGAATGTACTTTTATCGCCAATAATTTGCCTCACCATGTGAATCATATTACTGGCTTTGTAATACATATCACCACTTCCTTCATTGTTTACATTGTATTTACCAATTATAGGTTTATCATTCAGAATCTTTCTTCGTATCCCCTGTACATAGGCGTTACCAGCTTCAGTTCCATATACATAATCGGTATAAAGTGTTTCACTATAATTGGTAAAGCCTTCGTGCACCCACATATCTGCAATATCCTTTGTTGTAATACTATTGCCAAACCATTCATGACCACTTTCATGAATGATAATGAAGTCCCATTTCAATCCCCAACCTGTGCCGCTTAAATCAGTTCCCCTGTAGCCGTTTTCAAAACTGTTACCATAAGCAATGGCACTTTGATGTTCCATGCCCAGGTAATCACTTTGAATTAATTTATATCCATCTTCATAAAACGGGTAAGGGCCAAACCAGTATTCAAAAGCATGAATCATCGGTTTAACCTGTTGAAATTGTTTTTTGGCTTTATCAAGATTATATTCCATTACATAATAATCCAAATCAAGTTTTCCGTTTTCACCCATTAAAGTATCACTGAAATGAATATACTTTCCAACGTTCATAGTAATATCATAATTATTGATGGGCTTGTTTACAAACCATGTCCATGTTTTATTTCCTTTTCCATCAGCAACAACGTTTCGTAATCGTCCGTTAGAAATATTCATCAATGTATCAGGAGCAGTAATACTGATGAGTGTACTATCTGGTTCATCACTTTGATGATCTTTACATGGCCACCATACACTGGCTCCCAGGTTCTGACAAGCAGTACCAATCCATGGATTTCCATTCTTATCTTTTTTCCAAACCACACCACCATCCCATGGTGCTCTTAAAGCCGGTTTAGGTACTCCATGGTAAAAAATTTGTAATTGATGAATGTTGGATTCTGCTTTAAATGGCTTTGGAAGTTTTCTAAAAGGCAACAAAATATAATAAACATTTTCTTTTCCTTCATAACGTACACGAACACCATTTAAAAATGCACTGTCAATAATTAACGGATCCTGTAAATCAATCTGCATTCTTTTGTTTGCTTTCTTTACCAGTTTAAAGTGAATGGTATTGCTGCCGCTTATTGTAAAATTTAAAAAGTTAGGAGTTACATGTAAATCATACATCACAACATCCCACCATGCACGTTCTGCAGTTATAGAACCTCGAAGTGTATCTTTTTTTGTAAAAGATGTTTCTCTTCTTTGAAATTGGGAAAATCCCTCAAGGGATTGAAAATAAAAAAATACAAATGTGATTATAAGTAAGGTTCGATTCTTTTTTTTCACCGAGTTGTTATTAGACCCTAAATTTAGAGGTAATTCTTTATGCAGATGATTAAAAATACAGGAAAGGAAAGAAGTGCAGGCCGATGGCCGGTGACAGTTGGCAGGGTTTATCTATTTTATTTTTCATTTCTGCTTGTTTTTTCCTGTGGGAAAGTAAAAAAAGATGAACAAAATATTTTTCGCTATAACGAAGTAAGCGGCATCAGTTCGCTGGACCCGGCTTTTGCAAAAAGCCAATCTGTTATTTGGGCAGTTCATCAAATGTATAATACATTGGTTGAAACAGATGAGCAACTACATATAGTTCCTTCTTTGGCAAAAAGCTGGGAAATAAGTTCAGACCGGTTACAAATTGTTTTTCACTTACGGACTGATGTTTTATTTCATGATCATTCTGCATTTGCAGGTGGCAAGGCTAGAAAAATGATTGCTTCTGATGTGGTTTATAGTTTTCAACGTTTGATGGATAAAAACACAGCCAGTCCCGGCGCATGGATTTTCAGCAACCGGGTAAATCCTTCAACTGGATTTGTTGCATTAAATGATTCCACTTTTCAAATCAACTTATTAAAACCATTTGTACAAATACTAGGCGTACTCAGTAATGTTTATTGTTCAATTGTGCCAAGAGAAGTTGTTGAAAAATATGGAACGGAGTTTCGTCGAAATCCCTGTGGAACCGGCCCCTTTCAATTTAAAATCTGGGAAGAAGGGCAAACATTAATCCTGGTAAAGAATAAAAATTATTTTGAAACAGATAGCACAGGTTTTCGGTTACCTTATTTGGATGCTGTGAAAGTTTCTTTTTTAGATAATAAAGCATCTGAGTTTCTTGAATTCAGGCAAAGGCATCTTCATTTCATCAATGATATTGATGCTTCCTTTAAAGATGAAGTACTTAATAAAAAAGGAGAGTTGAGGGATAGCTGGAAGAATAAAATTGTTCTCAACAAACATCCTTATCTCAATATTGAATACATTGGAATTCTTGTTGATTCTACAAAAGATATTGTAAAAAATTCTCCACTTCGCATTAAAGCCATCAGGCAGGCAATTAATTATGGATTTGACAGAAAGAAGATGATGTTGTACTTACGTAACTCCATAGGTACAGCAGCAGAAAGCGGATTTGTGCCAATGGGTTTACCAAGTTTTAATCCTGAAATTGTTAAAGGATATTCTTATAATCCTGAAAAAGCAGCTGCATTGTTGCAACAGGCAGGTTTTAAATCAATGAAAAATATGCCTGAAATAAAATTACTTACCATTCCAATTTATGCTGACCTGGGTAGTTATATTGCACGGCAATTGCAGGATATCGGATTAAATGTAAAAGTGGAGGCTGTTCA
Source organism: Lacibacter sp. (assembly GCA_036758725.1). GTDB lineage: Bacteria > Bacteroidota > Bacteroidia > Chitinophagales > Chitinophagaceae > Lacibacter. The sequence goes on along the minus strand of DAIOWB010000195.1, from coordinate 2,407 downwards.
GAAAAGTTTATTGCTCACCCAAACTTCCAAAAGTGAAGCATTGTTTTTCAGAGGAAGCTGGATTGCTGATTATCCTGATGCAGAAAATTACCTCAGTGTTTTTTATGGAAAAAATCCGGCACCACCCAATTATACCCGTTATAAGAATCCTGCATTTGATATTTTGTATGAGCAATCAACAAGAGAAGCCAATGATGTAATTCGATATAAATTGTATCAGCAAATGGATCAGATGCTCATGAATGATGCTCCTGTTGTGCCATTATGGTATGATATGGTAATTCACCTGGTACAACCAAATGTGAAGGGATTTAAGCCCAATGCATTAAACTGGCTTGAATTAAGAAGAGTGAAGTTGAAATAAAAAATCCCGTCAGACGCCCTCGTCTGACGGGATTTTTTTCATTTTCGACTTTCATTTTTAATCTTTTCTCATTTTGCTTTTAAACACTTTTTCAAACTTTTCAAGCTTAGGTTTAATTACATAATAACAGTATGGATTTGAATTTTTGTTCAAGTTGTAATAGTTCTGATGATAATTTTCTGCTTCACTGTAGTTTTTATATTCTTCAATGGTTGTAACAATCGGTTTATCAAAAGCGCCACTTTTGTTTAATTCATCTTTGTATTTTTCAGCTTTTTGTTTTTGTTCAGCATCATGATAAAATACGGAACTGCGATACTGGGGCCCTTCATCATTTCCTTGACGGTTTAATGTAGTGGGGTCGTGTGTTTGCCAGAAAATTTCAAGCAATTCATCAAAAGATATTTTTTTGGGATCGAAAATAATTTGAATCACTTCTGCATGCCCTGTTGTTTTGCTGCAAACCTGTTCATAAGTTGGATTTATTACATGTCCTCCACAATAACCGCTGCTTACTTTTAAAACGCCTTCTACCTGCTGAAAAATTGCTTCGGTACACCAGAAACAGCCGCCACCAAAGGTAGCGGTATCAGTAACTGAAGAAGTAAAGCTGTTAGCTGCATAGGCGGCCTTGGTTGATTCATCATTCATAAACTTATTTTTACTTTCTGCATTTGAACAGGAAAAAAATTGAAACGAATTTATTAAAACAGTAAAACTGAAAAAAAGTTTTGTCAACATAAAATGTTTTTTATCACAGTGCAAGTTACGTTCTAATTGATGTTAATAGATTTGCTGAAACTGTTATAATACAGATGAAAGTTACATTTTAGAATAGCTTTAACGTTTTAGTGAAGTATGTTTAATATTCTTCCGTAAAAAAGTTAAACAATTAATGCCACTTTATTTAGGCATAAACTAAACAGTACTTTCAGTAAAAACGGTAAATTAGAAATTATTGCTTGTTTTTGATTAGAAAATTCACAGTCATCAAAAGCTCAATAGCTGTAAATTTGCAGGCAATCAACTTCGATTATTTTGTATGATAAAGTTTTTCCCCGATTCAGCATTAGTTCAACTGGAGTTTAATAAAGTGGAAGCTTTGTTGCATGAATATTGTAAAACTGAATATGCAAAGGAAAAGGCGCAAAGTCTTCGTATTCATACAAAAAAAGAATTCATACAATCAGAGCTGCAGCAGAGTTATGAATTTAAATTGTTGATTGATCAGCAACAGTATTTCCCAACCGACTTTATTTTAAACCTCAGCCGTGAATTAAAATTATTATCTATTCCCGGTGCAGTACTTGCTGAAGAACAATTAGCACAGATAAGATTGCTGGCACAAAATATTCAGAATATCTTTCGCTGGTTTGATGCAGAGCGCAGGTTAGCTTATCCTGCAATAACAAAAGTGATTGAAGACAGCTATTATGAAAAAACAATACTTGAACTCATAAATGATGTACTTGATGAAAGCGGAACGGTGAAAGATGATGCCAGTGAGGAACTAAAACGTATCCGGTTTGATTTGTATAAAAAACGGAATGAACTACGTCGTGAGTTTGAAAAAGTATTAAAGAAATTACAAAAGCAGGGTTATGTGGCAGACATTGAAGAATCATTTTTAAGCGGAAGAAGGGTAGTGGCTTTATTTGCAGAACAAAAACGGCAGGTAAAAGGAATTTTGCATGGTGAAAGTGAAACAAGAAGAACCGTTTTTATTGAGCCTGAAGAAACCATTGAACTCAACAATGAAATCTTCAGCCTGGAGAATGAAGAGAAACGGGAAGTTTATCGTATTCTACGTGAATTAACCGCACAACTTAGTGTGTATGCATCTTTATTAACCACTTATCATACAATACTCGGTGAATATGATTTTATAAATGCCAAAGCTAAACTGGGTATAACTATGCAGGCAACTATGCCCATGCTTTCAGATAAAGCAGAAATTCACTTGAAGGAAGCATATCATCCATTGCTGCTTTTATATACAGGAAAAATAAACTTAATTATTCTATCCGTTTTAAAAGTTGCTGG
>DAIOWB010000194.1:0-5551 GCA_036758725.1 Lacibacter sp. | reverse complement strand
GAATCCAGGTAGGCCAACAAAAGCTGCTTTCACAAGCGGCTTTTGTTTTTTTGAGATTTGAAACAACACCTGAGCTTGCTTCAACATTTTTTTCTTATGCTCAATTTTCTTTTAAAAGATCAATACATTTTCTGAGGCTTTCTTTCCAATCAGGTATCGAAATTTGATACATCTTTATAATTTTCTCTTTATTCAACAAAGAAAACCTTGGTCGTTTTGCCGGAGTTGGAAATTCTGCAGTAGATATAGGATGAAGTTTTGCTTTACTTCCAATGAGTTCATTTATTGCAACTGCAAAATCGTACCAACTGATTTTTCCTTCATTACTGTAATGATAAATGCCGGGTGCCCAAGTAATCATTGATAATTGATCATTATTAATGATTGTAAGAATTGCTTCCGCCAGATCAGCGGCATAGGTTGGCGATCCAACCTGGTCATCAACAACATTCAACTCCGTACGTTCATTCATCAGCCTCATCATCGTCTTTACAAAATTGTGCCCATATGATGAATACACCCAGGATGTACGGATGATGATTGCATCTTTATTTTCTTTCATGCACAATTGTTCACCGGTTAATTTAGATTGTCCGTAAGCATTAATGGGATGGGTTGGATCATCTTCTTTATAAGGCACTTCACTTTCACCATCAAATACATAATCAGTAGAAATATGAATAAACTTTGTTTGATATTTTTTACAAACTGCTGCCAGGTTTCCTACAGCTTCAGCATTCACCAACATGGCTACATCTTTTTCATTTTCTGCTTTATCTACAGCTGTATATGCTGCACAATTAATACAATATTGCGGTTTTGTTGCAATAAAATAATTTTCAACAAGGCCGTAATGATGAATTTTTAAATCTTCTCTTGAAGCAAATACAAAACGAAACTGAGGATAATGATCAGCCAAAACCTTCAACTCTTTTCCAAGCTGACCATTGCTACCTGTTACAAGTATGATGGGCTGATGCATAAAGTAGATTTATAAAAAACTGTCTTCAGTTAAATCAGCAAACAAAGGATTCATCAAATCTTTTTCAGAAACAATTTCTTTACCAGAAGGTATTTGCCAATCAATATTCAAAGATGGATCGTTGTATAACAACCCACCTTCGCTTTGTTTGTTGTAGTAAGCATCGCATTTATAAAAAACTTCTGCTCTTGTACTTAACACTGAAAATCCATGAGCAAAGCCACGGGGTACAAGTAATGCGTTTTTACTGTGTGCATTTAATTCTATAGCAAATACTTTTTTAAAAGTGGGTGATTGTTTTCTTAAATCAACAACTACATCCAGTATTGCACCACTTAAACAACGCACCAGTTTTGTTTGAGCAAATTCTCCTTTTTGAAAATGCAATCCTCGTATTACTCCATATACGGAACTGGATTGATTATCCTGTACCCAGTTATAATCCATCCCTTCATTTATAAATGACTGGTGATTGTATGATTCAAAAAAATAGCCTCTTTCATCGCCAAATATTTTTGGTTCAAATATGACTAACCCCGGAAAATCTGTTTTGATAAAAGGCATTGAAGAATTTTAGATTTAAAATTTACGATTGCAGATTTAATAAACCCTGATCATTATTGTTTTATAATTTATAAACACACTTACTTAAGTTGGCCTTGTAGCTTGATTCTCCTCCCCTTCGGGGAGGCGGGAGGGGCCGCCTTACCTCTTCACATATTGTACATCATAATACTTTTGATAATCACCACTGGTTACATGCTTCACCCAATCTTCATTGGCTAAATACCAATCAACTGTTTTTTCCAATCCTTCTTCAAATTGCAAAGATGGGCTCCATCCTAATTCTTTGTTGAGTTTAGTTGCATCAATGGCATAACGCAAATCATGACCTGCCCTGTCTTTTACATACGTAATGAGTTTAGCACTTTCTCCTTCGGCCCTTCCTAATTTCCCATCCATGATCTTACACATTAAATGAATAAGGTCAATATTTTTCCATTCATTAAATCCGCCGATATTATAAGTATCACCAACTTTGCCTTTATGAAAAATAGTATCAATTGCCCTTGCATGATCTTCTACAAATAACCAATCTCTTACATTTTCACCTTTACCATAAACAGGCAATGGTTTGTTGTTCTTTATATTGTTAATCATTAAAGGAATCAGCTTTTCCGGAAAATGATGAGAACCATAATTGTTGGAACAATTACTAATTACAACCGGCAATCCATATGTATCATGATAAGCTCTTACAAAATGATCGGATGATGCTTTAGATGCTGAGTAAGGTGAATGCGGATCGTAAGCTGTTTTTTCTGTAAAGAAACCCGTTTCACCTAATGAACCATATACTTCATCTGTTGAAACATGATAAAATAATTTGCCATTATAATTTGCTGCCCAATGTTTTTTACAGGCATTCAACAAGGTAACTGTACCCAGCACATTTGTTCTTACAAAAGCCAGCGGATCAAGAATAGAACGGTCAACATGGCTTTCAGCAGCAAGGTGAATAATAGCATCAAACTGATATTGATGAAATAATTCATCCAGTCTTGCTTCATCTAATATATCCACTTTCTCAAAAATGTAATTTAAGTTTGCTTCTACATCTTTCAGGTTTTCTAAATTGCCTGCATAGGTTAATGCATCGCCATTTACAATTTTGTAACCGGGATATTTAGTAACAAACAAACGAACCACATGACTGCCAATAAATCCGGCGCCACCTGTTATTAAAATGGTTTTATTAAACGTACTCATTATAAACTCCAGTATTTCAGTTTAGAAATTTTATTACGGTAAATCCCTTTCAGATCAGCAAATAATGCCTGCTCATTTGAAATAGATAAAAGGTATTCTTCTGTAAAATTTTTATATGGATCATGAGCCACTGCTAATACAATTGCATCGTATCCTTTTTCAATTGCCGGCTTCATTGTTAAACCATATTCATGATTTACTTCTTCAGCATCTGCAAACGGATCTACAAAATCAACAGCAACATTGTACTCCAGCAATTCCTTCACCATATCTGCCACTTTAGAATTACGGATATCAGTAACATTTTCTTTAAACGTAGCTCCCAGCACCAGTACTTTTGCTGCAGCAGCATTTGGCGCATGTTTAATTATATGCTGAATAATTTTTTTGGCAACATACCTGGGCATTTCATCATTTACAAAACGACCACTTGCAATTACTTTTGAATTGTAACCCAACTGCTGGGCCTTATACGTTAAATAGTAAGGATCCACTCCTATACAATGACCACCTACTAAACCCGGTGTATACTTATGAAAATTCCATTTGGTACCTGCCGCTTCCACCACATCAAAAGTATTGATACCTATACGATCAAAAATAATAGAGAGTTCATTCATTAATGAAATATTCAGATCCCGTTGTGCATTTTCAATAATTTTTCCTGCTTCTGCTACTTTGATATTGGGTGCCCTGTGCACTCCCACTTTCACAACCGTTTCATATACACTTGCAATTTCCTGCAGCGATTCATCATCGCAACCCGAAACAATTTTTATTGTATTACTTAAAGTATGTAGTTTATCTCCGGGATTAATTCTTTCTGGTGAATAACCAATTTTAAAATCTACTTTCCCTTTCAATCCGCTAAACTGTTCCAGTATCGGCATGCAATCTTCTTCAGTACAACCGGGATAAGTAGTGCTTTCATAAATCACATAATCTCCTTTCTTCAACACTTTGCCCACCGTTTCACTTGCTTTTTCCAATGGAGTTAAATCAGGAACTTTATGATCATCTACCGGAGTTGGAACAGTAACAATAAAAAAAGAAGCTTCTTTCAACACATTAATATCATCTGTAAATACAATAGTTTTCCCATCAAACATGTTTGCTTCAACTTCCTTACTGGGATCTTCTTTCCGCTTCATCATTTCAATTCGCTTACTGTTAATGTCAAAACCAACAACACTCATATGTGCAGCTAATTCCAACGCCAATGGTAAACCCACATAACCTAATCCAACAACGGCAACTTTTTTTTCTTTATTGATTAATGATTTATACATGTAACAGTTTCGAGTTTATAGTTTGTTATTTGTTGTTTGTTGTCCGGGCTAATACAACTTTCTTCATCTTCAGTGGCGTCGCACTCTTGTACATTTTATTCTTTGATCAACTTGGCCTCATCCTCTTATCCTTCTCCAAAGGAGAAGGACGGTGCTTAACTATTCATCCAAACAACATATCTGCCACATCAGTTTTTGTACTTTACTCAATCCATATCAATCTCTCCACTAATTCTTATACACTCAAATCAAGTTAGCCTTGTGCCTTGCCAATCCTCCCCCTTTGGGGGAGTTAGAGGGGGCTTGGCCCCTACATCCTGCTCACAAATTCCTTTGGTAATTTTGTCCATTCTTCTTTTGGAAGATTTTTAAAATACTCATAAGTAATTTTCAAACCTTCACTTCTTTCAACTTTTGGTTCCCATCCAAGAATTTCTTTTGCTTTCGTAATATCCGGTTGCCGTTGCTTTGGATCATCAACAGGCAATGGTTTATAAATAATTTTTTGCGTGGTACCCGTTAACTTAATAATTTCTTCTGCAAAATCTTTTAAAGAAATTTCTGATGGATTGCCAACATTTACCGGCATATCATAATCACTCATCAGTAACCGGTAAATACCTTCCACCAAATCATCTACATAACAAAAACTTCTTGTCTGGCTGCCATCACCAAATACAGTTAAATCTTCACCACGTAATGCCTGTCCAATAAATGCAGGTAATGCACGGCCATCATTCAATCGCATACGTGGACCATACGTATTAAAGATGCGGATGATTCTTGTTTCTACTCCGTGGAAACGGTTATAAGCCATTGTAATACTTTCCATGAAACGTTTTGCCTCATCATATACTCCACGTGGACCAACAGGATTTACATTACCCCAATATTCTTCTGTTTGTGGATGTACCAGCGGATCGCCATAAACTTCAGATGTTGATGCTACAAGTATTCTTGCATTTTTTGCTTTAGCTAATCCCAAACAATTATGTGTGCCATGTGCACCAACTTTTAAAGTTTGTATAGGTATTTTTAAATAATCAATAGGGCTTGCAGGTGAAGCAAAGTGTAAAATATAGTCAAGTTTACCCGGAATGTGAATAAACTTAGTTATATCATGATGATAGAATTCAAATTGCTCCAGTTTAAATAAATGTTCAATATTTTTCAAATCACCGGTTATGAGATTATCCATAGCCAGTACATGATAACCTTCTTTGATGGCCCGGTCGCATAAATGCGAACCAAGAAAACCGGCAGCACCTGTAATTAATATTCGTTTACGATCCATAATTATTTCTCTTAATATAAAATCAACCTGCGGTTTATTTCACTGTTTCTCTTCCAACACTTTCATAGAAGAATCCAAGACCTTTCATTTGATCCCTGTCATACACATTTCGTCCGTCAAAGATCACTTTGTTTTTCAATAACGATACTATCTTTTCAAACTCCGGTGTTCTGAACTCACTCCACTCTGTTGCAATAATTAAAGCATCTGCATTTT
>DAIOWB010000193.1:0-5566 GCA_036758725.1 Lacibacter sp. | reverse complement strand
AATAATGCCAAATAAAACGTTAACGATTCTTTTGCTAACATTGCATTCACATGAATAAGAGCAAACCCAAATTTTATGTTGTATGGAAAGGGAAAGAACCGGGAATTTATACCAGCTGGGATGATTGCAAGCAACAGGTGGATGGATTTATGGGTGCGGCCTACAAAGCTTTCCCAACCTTGATGGAAGCCGAAATTGCTTTTAAAGAGCATTTTGCAAAACATATCTATAAAAAAGAAAAAGAACATTCTTCAAAAGATTATTCTTCAAAAGGCAACCCTATACAGGAAAGTATTATTGTAGATGCGGCATGGAACAGTGTGCAAAAAGATATGGAATACCAGGGCCTGCTTTATAAAACCAATACACGCATTTTTCACAAAGGGCCCTTAGCCCATGGCACTAATAATATTGGTGAATTCCTTGCTATAGTACATGCATTGGCTTATTGTAAAAAACATGGGATGGATTTTATGCCCATTTACAGCGACAGCCGCAATGCAATAGGCTGGGTAAAAGCAAAAAAATGTAAAACCACATTAGAAGACTCAGCCAAAACAAAACATATTCATGAGTTAATAACCCGGGCAGAAAACTGGTTGAAAGAAAATCATTATAAGAACAAAGTGTTGAAATGGGAAACCAAAGCATGGGGTGAAAATCCTGCCGACTTTGGAAGAAAATAATTAATCTTTTTTTATGCGGACCTGCATAGCGAAATCGTAAGTATCCAATGCTGTAGTTTGAATGTTGCGGGGCTCTACAAAATGCAAATAACTGATTAATTTTTCTTTTGTAAAACGTTGCGACCAGAAACCTTCTTTTGTAGCTGTGAAAGAATCCCGTTCATCTGTAATCATGTGCATGTTCATTTGTGTATACAACGCCTCTTGTTTTTTACGTGTTGCATCAGTATCTACATAGCAACAACCAATTACAATTTCACCACCGGGGTTTAATAATGCATACGCCTGTTTAAATATTTTTTCAAATTTTGGATTGCTTGTTAAATCCAAACGGGGAGAATCAGCATGATAGTTTTCAAATGAAAAACCATCAGGGAAAAAATTGCCGGCTGTAAACCAGGTAGTGATGATGAGATCATAGGTTTCATTCCAATCATTTAATTCTGCAGCATCTTTAAAAAACACTTTCACTTTATCGGCAATATTCATTTCATTTACTACTTCATTCGACAAATCAACACAAGCCATTGCATTATCAGTGCCATGATAAGTTTCTATTAAATCCCACACTTCTGCAATACCGCTTAAATGAGCTGCAATTCTTGCATTGCCAATTCCTATATCCAGCATACGGATGGAAGCGTTTTTTCGTTTGGCTATTTCAACAATCACTTTTTTTAATTCAATAAACTCTGCCCATCTTGCCTGTATCTGGTATTCGGGAAGTAGCATCTCGCCAAAAGATTTCTTTACTGTATTCTCGTTATCATACATGGCCATAAAGAAGAATTTTTATAGATTAAAAATACGCCACTCTTTCGGATAATAATTGTTGATACGGTTGCCCAGTAATTTCATCCAACCCAGATTGAATCCTCGGTACCTGGCCAGTGCCCATCCTTTGTGATTACTGTTGATGAGCAATTCTTTTTTTCGTAAATAATTCAATGCTTCTTCTAAATTTAATTCAACAGAAAAAACGGATGAGTTGATATTGGTTGATAATGCCAAAGCATGTTCAGGAATTAAATCTTCTTTACCAATAGTTCCCAACTCTACACCTGCATACCTTACTTTTAACTCCTGCATCAGAAACTGAATAGTTTCATTCCAAAGCATAGGTATAGCAGCGATGTTTTGTCCCTGCATGATGAATGAAAACCCATCAGATGATTGTAACCAGGCAGATGCAATAGCAGCATCTTTTTTTGAAGGAGCCTGTGTTGATTTTATTTTTAAACGTACAGTTTCTGTTTCTTCCTTCTTACGAAATGCAGCAAGGAAAAATCCTTCCCCTTTTACTTTATAGGGCCAGAACCGGTAACCAAAAGCGTTCATATCACTTTGCACTTCATCAATCATCCATTCCTTTTCAATTTTTAATTGCATACTCTCCACATCTAATTGCTTCATCATCCAATCCAATATTTCTTCATCTTCTTCTTGTGAATATGAACAGGTTGAATAAATAAGCACACCCTCTTCTTTTAAACAATCCCATGCATCGGCAATAATCCGCTGTTGACGCTGGCTGCACAACTGCACATTATCTTCACTCCATTCTTTAATTGCATCTTCATCTCTGCGAAACAAACCACTTCCGCTGCAGGGTGCATCAATGACCAATACATCAAACAAACCTTTGAGCTTTGAAAAATCTTTTGGATCATTATTGGTTACAACAACATTTCCTGCTCCCCATTTAATTATATTTTCTTTCAATACATTGACTCTTGATTGAATGACTTCATTGCTGATCAATAAACTTTCCTGGCTGAGAATAGATTGTATTAATGTTGATTTACCGCCAGGTGCTGCACATAAATCCAATGCTAATAATGGTTGCGTTAAATCTAATGATTGTATTAAAGCCTGTTCTAAAAACATACTGCTTGCTTCCTGTACATAATAGGCGCCTGCGTGTAAAAGCGGATCAAGTGTAAAAGAAGGACGACTGGCAAGATACATTCCGTTTGATGACCAGGGAACAGAAGAGTGAATGGTGAGTTGATCATCTATTGACCATTGAGCATTGACCATTGGTGATTTCAAAGGATTACACCGTATAGATGTTACCTGCTCACCGCTGCTATGCACTTCTTCAAAAGCTTCTTTTTTGAAGTTTTGAATTTCCTGTAATGAATCAATCAATTTTTTGGGAAGATGCATATTCTTATTAAAATCGTATCACAAAATGTTCTTTTTCTAGTTGCTCTTTTCTGAAAAAAACCAATCCTATAAAAAACAGGTCAATGGTTAATGTAACTGAAGGATATTGTTTTATTTCTTCCCAGGCTTCTTCCATTTCCTTGCTCCAGTGAATATCATCAAAAATAAAAAGAGATTCTGTATTAGCCTTTGTTAACAGCTGATGAAAGTAATCTAATGTTGGCGCTTTACGGTGATTGCCATCAATGAAAGCAAAGTTGATTGTTGAAAGTTGGCTAACAGCCGGTTTCAATGTTTCATCAAAATTCCCTTTCACTAATTTTATATTTGTTAATTGTAATTGTTGAAAATTCTTTTCAGCTATGAATGCGATTTCAGTTGAGCCTTCCATTGTAATTACCTCAGCCCCTTTTTTTGCAGTTGCCAGGTAACAGGTAGTAATACCTAATGATGTTCCTAATTCAAGAATTTGATTGGGTTGTAAATATTTTACCAATCTGTACAACAACTTTGCATACTTTGGTTTCTTTAATGAACTTTTAGCAATTTGTTCAACAGTACGTTGTTTTGTTAATCCTGCTCTTGAACCAGCTCCATAATCTTCTACTTGTAGAATCGTTTTGTTATTTAGTAATTCTTTACGGAGCAATTCGATTGTTATATAATCATCGTATTCATGTTTATCTATAAATACTTTTCGTACCAGTTCAAATACAAAAGGGGAATGAATACCATGGCCTCTTCCATTTGAAGCTGTGAAATAATAGTTTATATATTTAATAACAAGTTGTAAAGGGGAATACATAAAAAATGAAAAATCAGAAATGAAAAATCAGAAATGAAAAAGTGAGCAACTTTTAACTTTTTACTTTTCACTTTTTCTATCCCACTGCTGAATGGAAAAAGAATAAGCATGTTTTTCATCAGCCATAAAATCATTGTTATTTGTAAGATTCCATTCTTCTACATTAAATTCAGGGAAAAAAGCATCGCCATCAATGTGTGCATGTACTCTGGTCATATAAATCCGGGTTGCCATCTTCATTGCCAATTCATAAATCTGTGATCCGCCGGCAATAAAAATCTCTTTTGTCTGGAGTTTTTTAGCTTCTTCAATGGCATGTTCAAGTGAATTGGCAAACCAAACATTATCATATTCTGATTTCAGATCTGATTGTCTGGAAATAATAATATTTGTTCTTCCGGTTAATGGTTTACTGCCAACAGATTCAAAAGTTTTTCTTCCCATTATTACAGGCATAGCCCAGGTAGTATTTTTAAAAAACTTTAAATCGATTGGTAAATGCCAGAGCAATTTATTGTCTTTGCCAATGGCGTTGTTGGATGAAGCTGCTACTATGAGTGAAATAGTAACCCCAACCCCTAAAGGGGCGTTTTGTGAATCGCTGAAATTATGACCTGCATTACTCATGAGTAGAAATTAGAATGTTTAATATTCCAACAGTATTTGATTCTTGCTTACACCGCAACCGGTGCTTTAATAGCAGGATGGCTCTGATAATTTTCCAAAGTAAAATCTTCAAACTTAAATTCAAACAGGTCTTTTACTTCAGGGTTCAATTTCATTGTGGGTAAAGGGAAAGTTGATCTGCTCAATTGCAACTGAACCTGCTCCATATGATTGCTGTAAATATGAACATCACCAAACGTATGTACAAAATCTCCTGGTTGCAAATCACAAACCTGAGCAATCATTAATGTTAACAAAGCATAGGAAGCGATATTAAAAGGAACACCAAGAAAAACATCAGCACTTCTCTGATATAACTGGCAACTCAACTTTCCTTCTGCAACATAGAATTGAAAAATTGTATGACAAGGCATCAGTTTCATCTTTGGAAGTTCAGCAACATTCCATGCACTGATGATTAAGCGGCGGCTATCAGGATTTTTTTTGATTTGTGTAATGAGGTCTTTCATCTGATCAACCACCACGCCATTTGCTCCTTCCCAGCTTCTCCATTGCTTACCATATACCGGGCCTAACTCGCCATTTTCATCGGCCCACTCATCCCAGATGCTTACTTTATTTTCTTTGAGATAAGCAATGTTGGTTTCTCCTTTCAAAAACCAGAGTAATTCATAAATAATACTCCTCAGATGCACTTTTTTTGTAGTTACCAGCGGAAACCCCTCACTCAAATTAAAACGCATCTGGTAGCCAAACACGCTTTTTGTACCGGTGCCGGTACGATCGGTTTTTTCAACTCCATTATCTAAAATATGTTGCAGTAGAGCAAGGTATTGTTGCATGACTGCAAGTTAACAAAAGTCTGAACCATCAAATTGTCAAATAAAATGATTGTTAGGAAAGTGTGGATTGAAAAATTATTATCTTCCCCGTCTAAATCATAGTTATGAAAATCAGATCTGCTTGCCTGTTAGCCATTTTATTATTCACTCAATCTTTATTTGCCCAAATTGCCATTATCCCCGAACCGGTCATGCTGGTTCAAAAAAACGGAGAATATACAGCGGGTAAACAATGGACTATCTCATCAGCAAATTCATCTGCTGAAGTAAAAAAACGATCCAGCCGAGCCGAAGCCCGGCCAGCGAAAACGCCTTCGACATGCTTCCGGTGCTGATGCCCCGCGGGTACAGGTCGGCCGCCGACTCGGTGGTGCCGCTGCCGGCCTGGTCGGTCCCCCGGTAGACCTCGTCGGAGAGGAGATAGGCTCCGCACGACT
>DAIOWB010000192.1:0-5577 GCA_036758725.1 Lacibacter sp. | reverse complement strand
ATTATATGAATTAGGATGGTGTTACAATGAATTAAAACAATACAATCTTTCTATACCCGTTTTAACACGGACTCTTTCTATCTCATCAACTGATTTCAGAGTCATTTATGAACTTGGTTTAGCCCGTTATCAAACCGGTTTAATTGATGAGGCGTTTAATGATTTTAATAAAGTGATTGGCTTAAATCCACTTTTTACTCAGGCATATATTGCAAGGGCTGATTTATTGAAAGATGCAAAAGAAAATTCAGCAAGTGCATTAAAAGATTATTTGAAAGCAATTGATCTCGATTCAAATTCGGTAAAGGCCTGTTATTGGTCAGGTTGGTGTAATAATGACTTAGGTCAATTTGATAATGCAATTACCTATTTGAAAAAGGCTGTTAAACTGGATCCCAAAAATTATATTGCTTTCACCGAACTGGGCTTTTCTTATTTTTCACTGAATCAATTTGATGAAGCTGTTGTTCAGCTTCAAACTGCATATAATCTCAATCCAAAATTTGAAAACTCAATTTTTTATTATGGGTTAACACAGGTTCGCCTTAATAAAAAGGGCGAAGCAGTAAAAAAATATAATGAATTGGTTTTATTAGGGAGTGAATATGCAATCACTTTGCTGAATGAAATAAAAAATATGAAGTAAATCCTTCTTGTTTTTTAGCTTTTGTTGTACATTTCCATCCATGACAATAATAAAAATTATGAACCGGTTGCTTTTGTTATCTCTTGTTGTATTCCTTTTTTCATGTGCTGCAGCAAACAGAATAAAAGAAATGAAAGCTGAGATGCAAAGAAACATTCTCTCTAATAAAGAAGCGTTGCGTACAATTGAGAAAATTGATAGTGCCAGATTAGTGAAGTTTGAAAATAAAGAACTCGATGAACAATCAAACAACATTATACAGCAATACAGCGATTCATTGAAGCTTGTTTTAATGAAACATGTTTATGAAGATTCCATTATTTTATCAAAGCGGATTAAGCATAAATCGATTGACTCATTAACGCTCCGCATTAATAAAATGACGGAAGAAGCAAAATCAAATGCAAGTAATCTTTCACTTATTGATAATTTATTAGCAACAAATACTTTTAATCAATTTAATACCGGCAGTGTTTTTGGTCCGGGGCAATTTATCATTGATAGTGAAAATAATCCGGATGCAGTAACTCCTTTTAAAGCAGTAGCCGATGATATGTTGAATTTTGCATCAAAATTTCCAAATAAGAAATTAACCGGAACTTTTATTGTTTTAGGTTATGCCGATGCTCAACAAATTTCACAAGGTTCATCATTAGATAGTACTTTACGTGTAAGTATGGGTGCTGTTGAATCTGCTACAGGATCTGAATTAAATAAAGAACTTTCAAGATTAAGAGCTAAATCTGTTACCGAAGCTCTTTCAGTAATTGTAGCACAAAAAATTTCAGGAAATCAGGTGTTTCAAAATTTGAAAGTAGAATATTTACCGCAGGGCAGGGGAGAAGAATTCCCAAATAAGAAAGTAACTGACTACAAAGATGATGATGAACGAAGAAGAGTAGTTTTTGTTTACTGGAGTATACTTCCCGATTTCAAATAATTTATTTACAGCACAAGTTTTTCCTTTAATGCTTCTGGCATCAATGCTATTTTTTTTAATGCATAATCAAAACAAAGCATTCCTGTTTTTGCAATTGCAGCAATGATGGATTTGCCATTTTCCTTTTTTTCAATTTTATAATATAAATCAAAACCGTTTAGAGTAAAATTTACTGCCTGAATAGAAACGCTGATTACATCTCCGTAAAAAAGTTCTTTTTTGAACTCTAATGCTGCATCATACATAATTAAACCAACACCTCCGCAATCAAGTTCAGTGTAGGAATACTGAAAAAAAAATTGCATCCTGGCTTCATGAATAATGGACAAAACCGCATCGTTGCCCACATGATTGCCATAATTAATATCTCCAATTCTAATTGGAATATTTGTACTGAAAGAAAAAGTTTCGGGCAGTTTAATTTTAATACGTGACATACCTCAAAGATGAGATAAAAACACTTTTAAAAAAAGTAGTGAAATTTTACTTCTCAATAGAATTAAGAAGATCGTTTATATCTATATATCCGGCAGAAGGAGAAACAGAAGTAGAGAATGCCATTTTTTCCTGCCAGCGTTTTATTTGCTCATCGCAATTACGGTTTTGTAAAACAGCAACTGCATCAACCGGCATTTCAGTTTCCTCTTTAGCACATTTCAATGTGCTGATCTTTTTTGAAACTCGTATTAAATCACCACTTTCATTTAAAACCATGAGGTATTGATTTTCTGCAAAACCAATTTGATCAGCATTTATATTCTTTGTTTTGTAGTGCAATTTAGGAGCAGAAGGTAAGATCTCTTCATTGTGAGTAATAACGCTATTCATGGCAACACGATTACTTTCTTTCAGTGCTTGTTTAACTCTTTTTTTGATTGTTGAATTGGTTGTGATTTCTTCTGTTTCTTTTTGATGTTCAACTATTGGTCCCTCAGCTTTTTCTTCATCCTTGTTTTCAGTTTTTGAAGGTTCTGTTGTTGGTTGAACAATAGCTATTGGATTATCTAATGTTGTACTTTTCTTAAAAAGCTGTACTAAACTCCATATCGCTAATCCAAACATTAAAACTGCAGCAATGCGAAAAACTTTAGAGAGATTGGGTTTGAATTGGATAATTCTACCTGCTTGTACTTGAATTTCTTTTTCAACTTTATTCCAAACTTCTGCTGGTGCACTTTCTTCAACACTTAATAAAGCAGAAGCAACTTTACTATCAAATTCTCCTTCAGTTAATTCCTTTTGAATATTTTCCCAAACAAATGAAGGAACTTCTTTCTCTATTTGTAAAATTTCCTTTCCCATTTCCGCATCATCAAGTTCAACTGAAATGGATTCCCATATAAAAGAAGGAGCTTCTTCAGTTAAGGAAAGTAATTCATGCATTAGTGGTGCATCTGCTTCAATTTGAGTTAATTCCTGCTCAATAAACTCCCATGCTCCTTGTGGAACTGATTCTTCTGCCTGGAGAAGTATTGTGCGTATGGAAGTGTCTGAGATCATTTATTTTATTAGTCTAATATCTTTTTATTTTTTCCTGTAAAATCATTCTGGCTCTTGCCAATTGTGATTTGCTGGTACCTTCACTAATGCCCAACAATTCTCCAATTTCTTTATGGCTATATCCTTCTACAACATATAAATTAAAAACACTTCTGTAACCGGGCGATAATCCTCTTACTATTTTTAATAAATCCTTTTCGTTTATAGTTTCTACAGCAGAAGTGGATTTTGATTCTATTAGTTCGTCTTTTTCTGAGATGGTAAGGTTCAATTTCTTTTTACGAATCTGTTCAATGGCTGTATTTACAAAAATGCGTCTAACCCAGCCTTCAAATGAACCTTCGCCTCTAAAGCGATCCAGGTTCTTAAATATCTTAACAAAGCCTTCCTGCAATATGTCCTGGGCATCATCAGCATTTCCCATGTAACGGAGGCAAACGGCATACATTTTAGGAGAAAATTGATCATACAATTGCTTCTGCATGCGTCGGTTGCCTTCAAGGCATCCTGCTATTAAGTCGCTATCAGGTATTAATTGGTTGCTTTGCATCAGCAAATTGTCTTTATTGGGTTTTCAGGAATTGAATCATTTGATCTAATGCTTTTTTACGATGGCTGTATTTATTCTTTTCAGTCATTGTCATTTCTGCAAAAGTTTTGTCACTCTTTAAGGGTAAAAATACAGGGTCGTAGCCAAAACCCGACGTTCCGGAGGGTTTTTCTGTAATAATCCCCTCACATATCCCTTGAAACTGGTATAGGCAACCGTTAAGTATTAAAGTAAAAACAGTTCTGAATCTTGCAGTTCTGTTTTTTATTCCATCAAGGTTATGCAATAATTTATCAATGTTCTTTTCAAAGGATTTTTCTTCACCTGCATAACGGGCACTGTTTACTCCGGGTTCGTTGTTTAAAGCATCCACTTCTAAACCGGTATCTTCTGCAAAGCAATCTTTGCCAAGTAGTTCAAAAACTGTTTGGGCCTTGTGTTTAGAATTTTCTTCAAGCGTATCAAATGGTTCAGGAATATCCATAGAAATTCCGGCTTCTTTCATAATTAGAATCCGGTAATCATCTGGTAATGCTAATTCTATTTCTTCCGCTTTATGTTTGTTGGCGCTTGCAAAAACAAATTCTTTCATATCTGTAATTAAAGGCTTAGCATTTGTTTTAATGCCAGCCATAGTTGAGATTTTTTTGATTTAGCACCTCTGATTAATTCAAGTGAATCAGTTAAGAAAAACGAATAAGTATTCTTTTTTTGAACTGAATAATCAGGAGAATCAAGCTTATGCCAGTTGGTTGGTATACCCGATAAAATCATAAACTGAGGTTCATATTTAATCATCAATTCATCGAATGATCCTTTTACTTTATGAATGTTGATAATGATAATATCGTTCATGTTTAAACGGCAGGCGTTTAATATTTCAGTTAAAAAATAAAAATCTTCATCACTTTGAATAAAATGTTTTTCATCATTCACCATCCAGATAAAGTGCTTTTCATTTCCTCCTTTAACTGCATTTGATGATTCACTGTGTTTTTTAACTTCGCTTACATCACTTGTTTCTACAAGTTGATTTGCATATAAATCGTTAACCTGTTCTTTTGATAAATGAATAAAATTTAGATCCATATTTAAGCTAACCCCTGTTTGTTTTTTTCGTTTCTTTGCCAAAAATAATGAGTTATGGTTGCCTCTTTGGATATTTTAATTACAAAAGCTGAGTCAAGTAAGTTAAAAACCCTGGAACTGGAGAACATTCCTTTTGGAAAATATTTTTCTGATCACATGCTGGAAGCTGATTATGAAGGGGGTGAATGGAAAAACATCGAAATCAAACCCTATCAGCCATTATTATTAGCACCATCGAATGCAGCCATACATTATGGGCAAAGTATTTTTGAAGGGATAAAAGCATATAAACATAAAAATGGGGATGCATTTATTTTCAGGCCGTATGATAATTTTAAGCGTTTTAATATTTCTGCAGAACGTATGCAAATGCCTCAGGTTCCGGAAGAATTATTTATAGAAGGCATGCGTAAGTTAATTGAACTTGATAAAGCATGGATACCTGCCAGGCATGATCATTCGCTTTATATCCGCCCTTTTATGTTTGCCAGTGATGAAATGCTTGGAGTAAAACCAAGTGACAAGTATAAGTTCATGATCATTCTGAGTCCAACTGGTCCTTATTTCACTACACCTATGCGTATCTATGTTGAAGAACATTATGTAAGAGCTACTCCCGGTGGTGTTGGTTATGCAAAAGCTGCAGGCAATTATGGAGCATCAATGTATGCAACAGCACAGGCTAAGAAAAAAGGCTATGATCAGGTTTTATGGACAGATGCAATTGAACATAAATACCTTCAGGAATTTGGAATGATGAACGGGTTTGTAATTATTGGTAACACAGCTATTACTCCTGATTTGGGTGAAGGAACTATTCTTGCAGGTGTAACCCGTGATAGTGTTATGGTT
>DAIOWB010000191.1:0-5593 GCA_036758725.1 Lacibacter sp. | reverse complement strand
AACAGGCATTGGAAAAAGGGGAAGCTATGATACAGCAGTTAAAAGAACAGCCTGTCAGTTAACAACACACAGTTATATACACAGCAGTTTATTATTAGTTACCTTCATCCATAATTAATAAGCTGTAATTTGAAAGTTAAAGGAATAGTGATACAATCGTTTTTATTGCCGCTACTCATCTGTTTTTTTGCCATTGTTCAATGCTGGGCAACTCCTGTAAAAGATTCCTCAGTAATTTCTACCCAAAAAGAAGCCATTGCATTTATTGATGAAATAAAAGAGTTGCAGCCCAGCAAACATTGGCCCAATATAAAGCCTGCTCTCTTTCTTCAAAATATAAAATCAGTCATTTATAAACCATTGAGTATTTACCCCGGCAACAGCACCAACTTTTGCGGCTATGGTGCATTAACTTATTTAATATTAGAAGATGATCCGTTGGGTTATGCAAAATTATTATTGCAGTTATACAAAGAAGGAAAAGCAAAATTTGGAAATGCCCGTTTCAATCCATCAGCTCAGGTAAAAAAACAAGCCGGGTTATTAAAATATAAAGGCATATTGGATATTCATCCCGCTGAACAAATGTGGTACTTAAGCCTGGCAGATCATTATAAAGGTTACCTCAATTTTTTTAACAGAACATACAGTCCCGGTGATGAAAATCTTTTCTGGGCTTCGGTTAATTATGCCAAATTCAACCGGATGGTAAGAGGACTTCTTAACTATAAAGTACATGCAAGAGGTTCAGATCTTATCCGACCAAGGGTTGCTGATCAATTCCAATACATCAGCGAAAAAATGAAAACAGGTATTGTTGTTTTATATATCAATAACCGGATTGTAAGAAAGAAGAATCATGTAACAATTAAACTGGCCGTGCCCACACATTTTATAGTAGCAGAAAAAATTTCGGAAGAGAACAAGATGATCACTTTTGTTTATTGGGATTATGGTGGCAAAACACAGTTGCAAATTTCAAAAGCTTTTTTTAAGCGGATCATTTTTGGTATTTCTGATTTTACTAAAAAAGAAACACATGTTGAATAAACAGAGCAATATCATTTTTACAGCTGTTATATGTTGCATGGTTTCATGCTCCACAAAAAATATTTCAACCAACTATTATTACCAAAATGAAAAAGTGCTTGATCAAATAGAAGAATCGTATAAAGCAATCTACCAACAAACTCCTTTTTCTGTTGCATTTACCGACAGGGATTTTAAAACAGTATCGCTTGAAATTATTACAGATACACTCAGTTACATTTATGAGTTTGAAGTGAAAGAGCCACGTTTAGCTGATACTTTACTTAAATTTCATTTAAATGCTCAAAAGATTGTAATGCTCATTCAGCAGATGCAAAATATTAAGTGCACATGGATTAATAATTACAATTATTATGTTGATGAGAAAAAGAATTCGTTGATTTTTATGTCTATTAAAGCAAAGCCTTTAAACTCTCCGTTCTCCTATAAAAAGTATTATATACTCACTTATTTTCCGCAACCACAATATTTTGACAGTGAAGGCCGCTTACTGGATAAAAGAAAACTCCGCCGCCTTCGTGAAATAAACGGTGAAATATTTAAACGGATTAATGACCGGGTTTGTTATACCATTTCAGGAAAATTCAGGTAAGAAAAATTTAATACTTCAGGTTCATCATCTTACTTTAGATACAAAAACTTAACATAAGTTCACAAAAAAACAAATTATCTTAACAGTAAACATTTATTTATGAACTGGCCTGTGATAATAATTTTTGGTATTGCAGCAATTGCCTTAATTGTATTCCTGGTAATACGTAATCAAAAAGATGAAAAGGAGTTTGAACAGCAACTGAACAACGATTACCACAAAACAAAAGATGTGGAAAAAGACGTTGACATTAAAGAAGCTGATTTATAAGTACATCAAATGAATCAGCATTTTATAAAAAGGTGTTCTGTTCAACATCAGTAAAGCCGTTTTTAATATTTTGCTTCAACTTAATAAAGGTGTATTTAAACAGGTTTGCAGGAATAGAAGCCTTTATTTTCATTTTCTTTACTCTTATATCAAAGCGATAACAGTTCCGTTAACGTTACCCTCTTATCTGCAGTTACTCCAAAAAACAGTAAAAAAATTTACTGATTTCTCTCAATCGCTTTGCCAATGATAATCATTGTAATTTCTGAATTAGTATTCTATCTTATTAGTTTCAAAAAAACAACATTATGAAAAAGACTTTGTTCAAAATGATCTTTATCGTATTCTGGACAATTGCAACAATTCCTTTAATGTCACCAGCTTGCAGAGATGAAGATATGAATGTTGGATATTATTCTGTAGATATACCCGGTTATGAGGAGGCAGATTACCTCAATATGTTAAGCAGCAGCAACGAAGAAATGCAGTACAATGCTATTTGTGAATTAACCATGAGTAGTGATTATGATAAAGTACTCATGACTGATTCTTTAAAGGGCACGGCTAAATATGATTCGGCATTAATGGTTTATAAAAAAATAGTTCCTTTTATGCAATCTCAGAATAGCTGGGTAAGCAGTGCAGCTATCCGCTTCATCAGCACTTTTGAGTATAACAGGCAGGAGTTTCTTGATTTTGTTCTGAAAAATAACAACCCGTCTTTAAATGTACAGTTGGAAATCATTATGGACATTATAGATGATACCACAAAAAACCAAGGCTTCCTTTCTCAGAAAATCAGTTTTCTTCAGCAACAGCCTTCCTGGTTGTTACAGAATGGTTCTTACTTATTAATGGGTGTTAAAGATTCTATATCAACAGTTCAATTGATTCATGCTTACAGCGATAGCAACGAAGAATATAAAAAGTTATTAATTCTGGAAGTGTTGAAACAGCATATGACTGATACTGTTTTCCTTTTTCTTGCCAATGAATGGGCTACAACAAAAAATGAACGGATTAAAAAAATCATTTTTCAATCCTTGCCAAATGCAAAAAATCAGCAACTGGTGATAGATTGGTTTGCAAAACACATATTATTATTGGAAACAAATATGAAAGAGTTCATCAGTGATTTATCAAGCAGAGAACTGAATGGTAAACTCATTGCATTGGCATTGGAGCATGGCTGGAAACCGGCTTCGCTGCCAACAAAAAGTACAAGCCCTGAGTATGATGGGAAGCCGCTTCTTTACATAGATTTATTTGAAAATAAATACGCTGAATATGCAACAGATAGTGTAAAAATAAAACTCACAGCTGCTGGCAAAATAGTTGAAGATGCCTTGTTAAAAGATCCGCAATTAAAAAAGGAATGGCTGGCTTTTGAAAAAAGCATGATGAAGCATCCGTTACCTCAGGAATTTACCAGGCAACATCAAAAGCTGACTGAAACGTATTTAAAACAAGCATCTGAATTATTTCAGCAGTATAAAATAGACACAACTATCAGTAATGACTTTCTGAAAGAAACAGATAACAGAACAAAGGAATTGTATAAAAAGAAATTCAGACTAAAAGAAGAATAATGTAAAATTATAAATTCCTGTACATCGGTCGGGTTAAACAGGTTGGCCCGCCACCACCTTTTACACTAATCTCTTCGCCGTAATAGGTAATGACTTTGCAACCTGCCTGTTCCAATAATGCTTTAGTTTTTGGATTTCCTTCTACCATTAAACAAACACGGGGCGAAAGTGCAAGTACATTGCAACCCATTGAATCAAATTCTTCATCCGAAACTTCAATCAACTCATAACCACGTTGCAACAATAAATTTCTGAATACAATCGGCATTAACGGAGAATAAACAACAGCTAAATTTGTATCAACCGGACTAAAGATTGACATGAGATGAAACACATCTGACGGGCCTTTGTAGTGTGGTAATGGAACAGTAATCACTTCTATATCCATTGGTTTCAATAAAGAAGTTAATTGCTTAATGCCTTCTTCATTGGTACGGTAAGTATGGCCAACAGCTAAGGTGTGGTCATCAATCCAGGCAACATCACCACCTTCCAAAGTGCCGGGCGAAGTAATGGTTCCCAACACCGGAATACCGTTTTCTTCAAAAGCTTTTTTTTCAGCAAGTGGTTCATTCTTTCTCGCTGCTTTACCCATGTTACATATAATCATTCCATTGTTAGTAGCAATAGCAGCATCACGACAATAAATTGAATCCATATTCACTGTTTCATCCTGTGGCAAATAAAACAGTTCAGCTCCTTCTTGTTGAAGAATGGATTCAAAGTTTTTATACTCATCTAATGCTTTTTGAAAATCAGGTTTGGCAAGATAATTTAATTGTTTCCAGTATTGATCCATATGCTCTTCACTGATAAATGCCTGTTCAGCACGTTTAATAAATACTGACTTAAGTTTTCCTGTTTCTGAATGACAGCTACTGTTCATTTTAAATATTATTTTGTATGAAGTTAAAATCTGAATTCAACTTTTTTTCTTTCTCACAATCCAGACATAGAATGGAATGCCCAGCATTAAAAGGATAAATCCCCAATACACGGTTTCCTGTCCGGAGCCTGCAACTGCCCACAGTGAAAATAAAAAAGCAAGTGTTGAAAGTATAATAGCACCCGGCCATTTTCCATCAGCAAATCTTTTTTCCATTCTGATGATGATATAGGCAGCGGTAGAAAAAAGATAAGGCACCAGTATGGTTAGTGTAGAAAGTAAGATCAGAAATTTAAACTGGGCGGCCAATCCTTTTGTATAATTCATCATCATCACAACAGAAACTAAAAGACTTCCGATAATGATACCTGTTGCAGGTACGCCTCTTTTATTTTGTGTTGCAAATACTTCAGGAAACAAATGATCTTTTGCAATGGCAAATGGAATTTGGCCCTGTATTAATATCCATCCGTTTAATGCACCAAAAGCTGCAATGGCAACGCCTGCACTAACAAGATAAGAAGCTTTGCTGCCCCAGATGATGGATGCAGCATCGGCAAAAGGAGTAACAGAATGTTGCAATGTTTGAGCAGGGATCATGCCCATAATACTTACACTGCTGAGTATATAAATGATCATGGCTATGAAAGTGCCAAGCATGGTTGCACGTGGAATTGTTTTTTCTGGATTGGCCACACTGCCAGATGGAACAGTGGCACACTCCAAACCGGTGAACGCAAATAAAGTTAATGCTGCTGTTGAAGTAATGGCAGTAAAATCAGAAGTGCTGCTGGTGTTAAAGGGAATAAAATTTTCAAAGCGGATAAAAAACAATCCTCCAACAGAAACAGCAACCAGGGGAACAATTTTTAAAATCGTTGTTACTAATTGCATTCTGCCCGATGTAACAATACCCAATGTATTTATCCATGTAAGAAGCCAGATGGTTCCTAAGCCGGTTAAAACGGCAACAATTGTATTTGAAGCAAGCAAAGGAAAAAAAGTGCTCATCGCACTAACAAATGCAACTGCAATGGCAGCATTGGTACACCAGATACTTATCCAATAGCCCCATGCAACAAGAAAGCCGGCAAAATCTCCAAAACCTGCTTTTGTATAAGCATATGGTCCGCCATCTGATTGCGGCATCATTTTACTGAGATTACTAAATACTTTTGCTAACAGTAATGCACCAAGTGCAGAAAA
>DAIOWB010000190.1:0-5630 GCA_036758725.1 Lacibacter sp. | reverse complement strand
TTTTATTACCTGTGAGAGATAAGAATCTTTTGCAGCATGAGATACCGTAACTTTTATTGAACCATTGCCATTAATGGCACCGGCAATTACTTTATCGCCTTTTACTTTTTGAACAGGTTTACTTTCACCGGTGAGCATACTTTCATTCAAATAACTTTCACCTTCAAGTACAATTCCATCTGCCGCTACTTTTTCGCCGGGCTTGATAAGTATAACATCATCTTTTTGAAGAATTGCTGTTTTTACATCAGTGATTTGTTCTGCTTTCACAAGATGAGCATCGTCAGGCATTAACTGTACCAGCAGTTCAAGTTCTTTTGATGCGCCTGCAATGGATTTCATTTCTATCCAATGTCCTAAGAGCATTATCAGTATAAGTGTTGAAAGTTCCCAGAAAAAATCCATGCCTTCTAAACCAAATGTAATGGCTACACTATAAATGTATGCAACAGTAATAGCAAAGCCTATCAAAAACATCATGCCCGGGTTCTTTGCTTTTACTTCATCAACCAATCCTTTTAAAAATGGAAAACCACCGTAAGTAAATACGATGGTTGATAAAGCAAATAAAATATATTTTGAACCGGGAAATTGCCAATCAACTCCCATAAAATGCTGTATCATTTCTGATAACAACATGATGGGAATGGTGAGTATCAATACTACATAAAATCTTTTTTTGAAATCAGCAATCATCCCACCATGGGCGTGATGATTATGGCCGGTATGGCCCATATGCGGATTAGATTCCCGGGCTTTAATTAAGTTTTTTTTTTGATTTCTCCTGTTACAAGAACAAGGTTCATTCCACATTTAGGACAGTTGCCCGGCTTATCCTGCCTGATTTCCGTGTGCATGGGACATGAGTAAACAGTACCTGTTTGCTGAATGAGGTTTTCATTTTTATGTTCCATGGAGGAAATATTTATTTTTAAAATTACTTTTGGCTAGAGAGCCATGCTTTAAAATTAGCAATTTCTTTGCTTTGATCCGCACTCATCTTCTGTGCCATTTTTTTCAATTCACTTTGTTTACCATATACTATTTCATCATCAGCCATTTTTACTGCACTTTCATGATGTGCTATCATCATCATTACAAAATCCTTATCTGAATTGCCGGTTAATTGTATACTGTTCATTTTATCCATCATGGTTTTCATCGCTTCGTTCAATTCATTATGCATCGCTCCATTTTTATTTTTTTCTGCGGGTACTTTGTAGCTATTAATGAACTGCTGTAATTGTTTAATTTCCGTTTTTTGTGCAATAACTATATTCTGCGCCATAGTTTTTATCTGTTCATCAGTTCCTTTTGCAATTTCCTCTACGCTCATATCAATAGCTGCCTGGTGGTGCATGATCATCATATTGGCAAAGTCAAGATCAAAATCACCTGACATCTTCATGCTATTCACTTTTGCCATCGTATTGTTCATTAGTTGCATCATGTTATTACCCATGTGCATTTTCCCTGCATTCATTGAATCATTTTGCATCTGGGGATTCATTGAACTATCCATATCGGTATTTGCTGAGGAGTTATTAGAATTGCTACATGATTGCATTAAAAAAGCAGTAACAAATAAAACTGCAATAATTATAAATTTATTTTTCATGTATTTTATTTAAACCTTAAAAAGATTATTTTCCTCTTCTCGACCGGCTAAGGATCACTACTATTACTATCACAACAACCAGTATAAAACCCCACCAGCCTATATGCATTCCTCCGAAAAAATAATCTCCGTTATTGTGCATCATTATATTAATTTTTAAAAAGTGACATAATTAATGTTTCATCCCTTCCATATTCATATCCTTGTTTTGTCCCTTCATTTTTTCCATCATATCCATCATTTCCTTATTCCCCATCATCGCTTTACACATTCCTGACATCATTGTTGTATCGTTCTTACATGCTTCCATCATATTTATCATCATATTATGCATCATTGACGGGTTGTCTTTCATCATTTTCATCATCGAGCTATTATCTCCCATCATCATTGTTTGATGTTGCATCATCATCATTTTGCCGTTTTGGCTGTTCATCATGGCCGTCATCATTTCGTTTGCCATTGTACTGTCGTCAGCAATTTTGTTCATCATTTCCATTCTTGTTTCAGATTTGGAAAGCGTTTGGTTTACATCTGTACCGGATTGACAGGATGTAAAAAATGCAATTAAAGTTATCAGCAAGCTGAGCTTTTGTAATGATTTCATGATTTAATTTAATTTTAATGTGAAGGACTTTTCACCGTGCAAAGGTGAGCAAGTAAAAGAATTTAAATATTACATATTATTTGTAATAAGTTGCATCTTTCACATGTTTCAAACTAAAGGAGAATGCAATGCAGAATCTTATTTATTTCTATTCTTTCTTTTAGTGGAATTAAATTCATTCCGCATTAAGGACAATTCCACGGCTTATCCTGTACAATTTCAGGATGCACTGGGCATGTATATTTTTGAGCATGGTGCTGATGTTCCATATAGTTATTTTTTAATCACTACAGGAAAGTCAATCCTTAACTTCTCCCATGCAACTGCAATTTTAATATTCTTTCCATTTTCATTTTCAATAAAATATTGCAACCGTTCGGTATGACTTACTTTTTTTGGTTTCACTTTTATTCTTACAATATCATCTTTTTCATCGTATTCGTTTGTAAGGTGCTGCTCCCAGTTTTTATTGATGATAACAATCCATTCTTTTTTACCCGGTATTGTAAAGAAAGCATACTTACCTGCAGGGATTTCTTTTCCTCCAACAATAAAAGGTTTTTTCATTTCAACTGTGGTGGCATCATGTGCACCGGTAACCCATACTTCATCAAAAGGAACAAGGCCACCCCAAATAATACGTTTACGAACGCCGGGAGAATGATAACTGATTTTGATACTGTCGCCCTTAATCACTGCAACTGCCATTGATTTGATACTTTTTTTCGAAGTATCTTTTACAAGATTGGGGTTGTAGCAGATTTCTTCAGCTTTCTGTGCAGAGGAACTTAAAGAAATAAATAATGCAATGGTTGATAAGAAAAATTTGAAAAAACGATACATAAGTAAGTTTTAATTGATTAATGATTATGCCCTTCCATCGGGTTGGCACCTTTTTTAAAAATATATTCGCTGTTTAATAAATACGCACCACTTATTACGATTACATCACCTTCTTTTAATCCTGATTTAATTTCTATACGGTCATCTGTTTCTAAACCTGTTTGCACCATTACACTTTTATATGTATTGCTGGCAGTCTGTATCCATACTGTAGCTCCTTTACCATCACGGATTACTGCATCAATAGGAAGTGTAAGTGATTTACGTTTTGGACTTTTTAATATCACATATGCAGGCATGCCGGGTTTTAACAAGTTGCCTGTGTTGGGAATAGAAACACGAATAAGATTAATTCTTGTATCGGGATTGATTTCCGGATTCACAAATTCAATTCTCCCGTTTATTTCTTTACCATCAAAATCGGGAAGTTGTACTGTAGCAATGCTATTCCTGTTTATATCAGCTAATTGTGAAGTATATACCTGTGCTTCGGCCCACAGACTTGATAAATCGGCCAGCTTTACAATTGTGCCGCCTTCCATGGTATAATCTCCTTCACGAATTTCCATGGAAGTAATATAACCTGCAACAGTACTGTAAAAAGTAGTTGTGGGTGTTGTTTTTTTGTTGATTGTTAATTGCTGCACCTGGTTTTCATTCATGCCCCATAACAGTAATTTGTTTCTGGCAGATTGTAAAAGCTGGTCAAAGTCGATAGCAGTTTCTGTAGCGAATGTTTTTTTCTTATCGAGCACCAACAGGTATTCCTGTTTTGCATTATTTAATTCTTCGCTGTATAATTCATATAAGGGTGAACCTTTTTTTACATAATCGCCTAAGTTTTTGAAATATAATTTTTCTACCCGTCCCATAATTCTGGAACTGACAGAAGAAGCTTTCATCTGGTCGAAATTTAAAGTAGCTGTTAAAACTAATTGGTCGCCTATTGATCCGTTACGAATCGTATCTGTATGAATATTACCTAACTGAATTTGCTGTTCACTCAATTTTATTTCATCTTTATTTTCTCCATTTGTTTTTTTAACCATTGTTAATTCCATATGACAGATGGGACATTTCCCCGGCTTGTACTCAACAATCTGTGGGTCCATGGAGCAGGTGTAGTAGGAGTCTGAGTCTTGTGCAATTACTTTTTTGTTTTTACATGATGTAATCAGCAATGAGCAATTGGCAATTAGCAAAAGGCAAAAAACAACCGGCAATTTGTTATATGTGAAATGAAATTTGTTGTTCATATTTATTTATATTTCTCCGGGTTTGAAATCATATGGCTTAATAACCTGCCAACCTCTTCTGATAATTTTAATAACTCATCATGTTCCTGTTTGCTTATATAAGTACATGCCAGTGCAAACTCAAGCCAGGTTTGTGTTTCAGAATTTTCCATATCTGCATCAGATGTTTTTGAAATAAAATGAGCAGGATACAATCTTTTTCTATGTGCTTCAGCCAAACAGGAGCAAACACTTCTGCTTGAACGTCTTATTTGGTCTGTCAATGAATATGTTTCTTCTTTCGGGAATTTTTTTGTTATAGAAAATATTTTCATTGAAAGTTCAAAAGCCAATTTATAAACTTTAGTGTCATTTATTTTAATGTAGCTCATGATTTATTTTTTTAATAATTATTGGTTATCATCATTCTCTTTGCATTTGCCCATTGCCCATTGCTCATTGCTCATTGCTTATTGTTTAATTTTTATAAAACTCTCACTATCCATTAAATACTGTGCATTCACCGCAACAGAATCTTTTTCAGTTAAGCCTTTTAAAACCTGGATGTGATTTTTTTGTGTGATACCGGTATTAATCTTTACCGCTTTAAATCCATCACCGGTTTTTTGAAAAACTATTTTATCTAAACCTAAAGACACAACTGCATCGTTTGGTAACCACCAGGCATCTTTTGTATTGCCAAAAATGGTTGCTTTTACCTGGCTGCCAATGGGAATTTTCATTACACTGTTATTAAAATAAACTCTTGCTGTTAGAGTTTTACTATCCTTGCGATAAAAAGGTTCTATAAAATCAATGCCTGCCCTGAAATCTTTATCGGGTGCAGTTTCAGGAATAATTCTTACCGTGTTTCCGGTTTTTACCAATCCCTGGTTTTCTCCATAAATATTCAACACTGCCCATGCCCGGTCTGGATTATAAACAATGAACACAGATTGCCCTTTTTGTAAATACATTCCTTCTTTTAATGATAATTCTTCTGTTATTAAAGCAATATCATTCATGGTACCTGGTGAAGTTTTCATTGTACTGCCATTTGATTCATGTATATGTCCACCGTAATTACTGTAAACTGCAATGGTTAATGATGGTTTACCTGCCTGAATGATTTGTTGTAATTGCTGATTGCTCATTCCCAGTAACAATAATTTTTCTTTGGCTGCCTGTATAAATGTTGTATTAGAAGGGTCGTTTTTTAAAAGGAATAATAAATTTTGTTGTGCTGTCATTAGTTCAGGACTATAGATGTCTAATATGTGCTGGCCTTTATTTATTTTCTGATAGCGGTAACGTACATATAATTTTT
>DAIOWB010000189.1:0-5642 GCA_036758725.1 Lacibacter sp. | reverse complement strand
GTAAACAGCGGGGAAATGGCCGTGGCTTTCAGTTTATACCCGGTTACAATTGAACAACTTTTTAATATTGCAGACAGTGGCAACGTAATGCCGCCGAAAAGCACCTGGTTTGAACCCAAGCTGCGGGATGGTTTATTGACGCATCTGATTTAAAACTAAGTATTGACAAGCATATCCTATAAATAGATTTTTAACAGAGTCGCTTGCCGGCAAGGCAAAATAATTCGTAATCTTGCAACAGAGGCGTTCATGCAAACGTCTCTTTTATTTTACTTTGTACTATGAAAAAGCTAATTATACTTTTTTCTTTTCTTTCCCTTGCCTGGTTTGCATCTGCACAGCCGGATGATCCAAAAACATTGTACCAGACTGCACGTAGCTTTATGATGCAGGCAGATTGGGATAATGCCATTCTTGTTTTGAACCGTGCTCTGCAACTGGATAAAAACAATCTCGAATTTCAAAAAGATATGATTCAATGCTTTTATTATAAACGGGATTTTGAAAAAGCAATTGATGGAATAAAAAACATTATTAACCGTGATGATGCTGATGTAATGACATTTCAGCTGGCCGGCAATGTGTACAAAGCCCTGGAAGATCCAAAAGAATGTGAAAAAGTATATAAACAGGGAATAAGAAAATTTCCAAAAAGCGGGCCTCTTTACAGTGAATATGGTGAATTGCTCTGGAGTAAAAAAGATTTCAGCGCCATCGATCAGTGGGAAAAAGGAATTGAAATTGATCCTGCATTTGGTGGCAACTATTACAATGCATCTCTTTTTTATTTTTATACAAAAGAAAAAATTTGGGGACTTATTTATGGAGAAATTTTTGTTAACATGGAGAGCCTGAGCCAGCGTGGTGCAGCTATGAAAGAGCTTTTACTGAAGGGCTATAAAGAAAAACTTTTTGCCGAAGCTGATATTTTAAAAGGTGAGGAAAATAATAAAAGTCCTTTTGCCAAAGCATTTCTTGAAACAATGAAAAAACAAACTGATTTAGTGTCAAAAGGAGTTACCACTACATCATTAACAATGGTAAGAGCCAGGTTTATTCTTGACTGGTATGAAAACAATGCATTAAAATTTCCATTCCGGCTTTTTGATTACCAACAACAATTACTTCGCGAAGGCATGTTTGAAGCATATAATCAATGGCTTTTCGGTACTGTAGAAAATCTCTCAGCATTTGATAGCTGGACAAAAACGCATGCTGATGAATACAATGGGTTTACAGTTTTTCAAAAAAGCCGTGTATTCAGGGTGCCTCCGGGGCAATACTACAAGGATAAATAAATCTTATTTATTATTGCCCCGGGCAGGGGCTTTTTTTATACTCAGTTTTTCGATAAATTGTTTCATCAAATCAACTATGTTGGAAGGCAACCAGATGATAGTTGATTATATTATTTTTTTAAAACCCAACTTACATGCTTACGCCAAAACGATTGTTTGATTTTCTGGATTACCAGCTGCACAATGCACCACAGCCCGATATGTTTGCCGCCAAAGCAGGAGGTAAATGGAATTCGCTTAGCACACAGGAAGTATATGATACGGTCAACAGCCTGGCAAGTGGATTGTTAACTCTTGGCGTATCAGCTAATGATATGACTGCAGAAGGTAGAGATAAAGTGGCTGTGATAAGTAAAAACAGGCCGGAGTGGTTATTAACGGATTTGGCAGTTCAAAAAATTGGCGCAGTGCTGGTTCCGGTTTATCCAACTATCAGTGTAAATGAATTACAATTCATCCTGAATGATGCACAGGTAAAAGTAATTTTTGTAAACGATGAAGAATTGTTTTTGAAAGTTAAAAGTATAAAAGAACAGGTGCCTTCATTGAAACATGTTTTTACTTATGAATATGTACCCAATGCATCTTACTGGAAAGATGCACTTGGAATTGTTACAGAGGAGATGGTAAACAAAATTAACCGGCAGGCTGAAAAAATTGGTTCAGGAGATCTGGCCACCATCATTTATACTTCCGGCACTACCGGCACACCAAAAGGAGTTATGCTGAGTCATCATAATATTGTGAGCAATGTGCTGGATAGTGATTGCATATTTGAAGAAATAGGTGTAAAGGGATTAAGGTCATTAAGTTTTTTACCACTTAATCACATCTTTGAAAGAATGATAAGTTATGTTTATATATATAAAAGTGTTTCTATTTATTATGCAGAAAATATGGATACTATTGGTGACAACCTGAAAGAAGTAAAACCATTCATATTTACTACGGTGCCCCGCTTGCTTGAAAAAGTATATGAACGAATTATGGTAAAAGCAGCAAAACTCTCTGGTATAAAAAAGAAATTATTTAACTGGGCCCTTAGCCTTGGTTTGAAATATGATATAAGTAAAAAACAGGGACTCTGGTATTATTTGCAACTTGGAATAGCCAACAAAATTATTTTCAGCAAATGGCGTGAAGCGCTGGGTGGAAATGTAAAAGCCATTGTCACCGGCTCCGCAGCATGCCAGGTAAAATTGTTACGGGTTTTTTCTGCAGCAAAAATACCGGTGCTTGAAGGTTATGGATTAACAGAAACATCGCCTGTTATAAGTGTGAACAGGATGAACCCTGCCGGCAGAATGTTTGGCACCGTAGGAACAATTATCGATCATGTAGAAGTAAGAATTGAAGAAGACGGTGAAATAGTTTGTAAAGGGCCAAATGTAATGCTAGGTTATTATAAAAGACCAGACCTGACTGCAGAAACTATAACCAACGGTTGGTTTCATACAGGAGATATTGGTGTACTAATTGAAAATGAAAAAAATCCTGCTGCAAAATTTTTAAAAATTACAGATCGTAAAAAAGAAATATTTAAAACATCCGGTGGAAAATATGTGGCCCCGCAGCCTATTGAAAATAAAATGAAAGAATCGAAATGGATTGAGCAGATGATGGTAACCGGTGCCGATCAGAAATTTACAGGTGCATTAATAGTACCTGCATTTGGCGCATTGAAAGAATGGTGCGCAGAAAATAAGATAGAATTTTCGGGTAATGCGAATATTATTAAAAACGAAAAAGTCCTGGCATTGATAAAAGATACTGTGGAAAAATACAACCAGCATTTTAACCAGGTAGAACAAATTAAAAAATTTGAACTACTGCCGGAAGAGTGGAGTGTGGATGGCGGTGAACTAACCCCCACCCTGAAACTAAAAAGAAAAGTAATCCTTGAAAAATACAGGGATGCAATTGCAAGAATTTATGCGTAAAAAACTGTTCGGGGTGCAGCGTAGTTTGGTTGTAGTCGCCGACAGGACTATTCTATTTTCCTTCAAAATACTCCTATTTCTCTTAAACTCTGTGTCATCATTATCTTCTGAATTTCTATAGGGATTTAAAATACCTTAAAAAGAAACAAAAGGAATGATTTGTTTATTTCTATGTTTACCCTTTATACTACTATAAATATAGGTTTATTTGCCTGCTGGATATCCGGACGGTTTGTTGTAGAAAGTTCGTAGGGGTTGCTATGCAGCAGATGGCTTCGTAGTTCATCACTACTCTATAAACAGTAAAGCCCGACGGCGGTGGGCTTTACTGTTTCTTCTCAATAACAAATTTAATGTACTACAATAATAGCATTTCTACAGCTTGTAAGACAGGGATATTTCTTGCTGTCTGTTTCTCCTGATATTAAGCCTTGATAAATACATTTAAAATCCAACCCATCAACTGAATAATTTTTTAAAAAAACTTTCGTAGACAATGTTAGCTTTTGCTCCTGGTTGTATGCTTTGTTGTTAAACTCCCCCTTTACATCTTTCAACAAAATCAAAAAATCATTACCTAAAAAGCCTTTTAACCGATAGCTTGTACCAGTAGAAGTATTTATACAGAGTAGATACCCATCACAATCATTAACAGGGATACTTAAGTACTCAAGTAAGCTTGTCTTACTAAAACTAATTGCACTATCATTTATGATCTTATTGTCTTTCAAAACCATAACAGAAAGAAAAATATAATTCTTTGAAAACCCCTTTGATTTCAGGGTATCTGTTTTCAGGTTAATATTTTTATTAAAGAAAGAGAATAAAGATGAGTCTTTGATGGGGTATTGAACAGCTTCTCTACTTTTAGTATTAACCTTTTCTATAAAAAACCAAATCTTGAACAAAAAATTCCCATCTGTTGTTTGCTGACTAAGAACCCTACAACTGCAGACAAAGAAAATTATTATAATAATTATTTTTTTATTTGTTCTATTCATTGTTGAATGCATTAAAGCATGAACTAAAATATTTTAATCTTACCCATCATCGCCGTCGTAGTTTTGCATCGTACTCTCTTTGCATTCGTAATGCTTCTATTGAAAGAATATTACTACTATTTGTTGGGTCTTGACAATCGTAAGTATCTGGATTACTTAAAGCCAGAAAAGCCTGATAATATGCCATAGGATTACTTGCTATACCAACGCCATGCCCCAATTCATGAGCAAGAACATTAGAAGTTGCAGATGAATTAATATCTATAGTTACGTTAAGTACATCATTTGATATAATGTCCGTAGTAGTATTTATTCCGAAAATGTTTTGACCTTTTTCAAAATTATTACTAACTGCACCGCTGGAAACAAGAACATCTAAATTATGTGAATTACCATTTTTATCAGTATAGGTTAAACTATTTGCCTTATTAAACCCTTCGGGGTCTACAGCTTTGAAATTATCTATAGCTGCTTTTGTATGTTCAAACGCCTTTGTAGCTACGGTAACTTCTTTGTTAGCAGAGTTTAACTCACTTCGTGCAGAACTCACTTCGCCTCTTGCTTCTTTGTATGCTTTCCATACCGCTTTAGTTGCAAAATCTTTTTTACTTGATGATACACTCGTATAACCTTTATCCTTAAAATTCTTTTGAGCATTATCATAATTTGACTGCTTTTCTTTTTGATTGGATTCAGCAGTTTTCTTTCTTTCTTCATCCGCATTTTTAACTTCCATTCCGTCTGGGTCGATAAATCTCATAGGATTATCGTTTGCATATACATAAGGACTCCACCTTCGTGATTTATCTGATAATGGGTCTATTACGTGCCATCTTCCTATTTGGTTGTCATACATCCTTGCTCCATAATCCAACCATTCAAGTCCTGAACCATCGCTGAACTCTTTACGCTGTTCTTCTTTTCCATTATACTTGTACTTATTATTTGGTGTTCCAAAGTTCATTGCTTTCGAACTGATGCCCGCCATTGTTAATCCGAACGGTTGTAATTGATTTGTTATAAATCCATGTCTAATACCGGCGTCAAAGAACTATTTGCTAAGAAATTATTATATATAAATTTATGAAGAAAAATTCTTTCGTCTACGTTTAAGTTTGCTGTTGGTAGGTTTGCCCACCGAAGTTTTAACGAAGGTGAGGCTAAGCTCTTTGTCAACGCATCACACCAATGTTGGCGTGCTTCTTTCTTGTTACTGCTTGCCAACAGCGGCAAAAAAATCATATTTTCTTCAGTTTGTAGTTGGTAGCTATGCACAAGCCCATGCCTCACACACAACGATGACGTGCTGCTTTCTAGTTACTGCTGCCAACAGCGGCAAAAAATATCACTTTTATTTTTTCTTGCAATAATTCCTTTACTTACAGCCTGGTATGTTTGGAAGG
>DAIOWB010000188.1:0-5704 GCA_036758725.1 Lacibacter sp. | reverse complement strand
ACACTTACATGGAATGTACCTGACCCGGATGGTGCTGGGCCTTGTACTGCTGCAACGGATGCAATGAATATTGTTGTTAATAGTTGTTGTGTTATAACTCCCGGAGTTATTTCCGGAGATCAATCTATTTGCATTGGTGGAGATCCTTTAAGCTTTACTGAAACCACAGTTGCAACTGGTAATGGCACTTTATCATATCGATGGGAAAGCAGCACTGTAAATTGCTCATCCGGTTTTAGTGTGATTCCAGGTGCAAATTCTGCAACCTATAATCCGCCATCAGGGTTTGCACAAACGACATATTATCGGAGAGTAGCAATTAATACATTACCCGGCCCTGTAAATTGTGAAGCTACCAGTAACTGTGTAACTGTAACAGGAAAAAATTTACCACAGATCAACTCAGTTAGTAATACAACTTATTGTGCAGGAACTTTAGTACAAGCCATTCAATTTACAAGCAGTACACCGGGTGTAACTTTCCAATGGAACAGAACGAATGAAAATATCGGACTTCCTGCGACCAGCGGAACTGGAAATGTTACTGCATTCACCGCTACCTATCCAAATACAGCACCAATTACTTCAATCTTCAGTGTTGTTTCAAATAACGGCGGATGTTCAAGCAATGCAGTACAATTCTCAATTACTATAAATCCGATTCCTGTTTTAGTACCTACAGTCGATATAATTCAATGTGCTGGTGCATCAATCCCAGCGACTCAATTCAGCAGCAATGTTTCAGGTTCAACATTTACCTGGAGCAGAACAAATGAAGCAATTGGAATATCAACAACAAGTGGAACGGGAAATGTTCCGGCATTTACTGCAGTTAATGTCGGTAATACGCCATTGATCTCAACAGTTACTGTATTGGCATCTTATACAAATAATTCTGTTTCCTGTAACAGTAATTCATTAAAGTATACAATAACAATAAATCCATTGCCAGCAGTTAACCTTAAATTGCCATTTGATACATTATACAAAAATCAATCAATAGTTAATCTTGCGGGAGGCACACCTTCTGGTGGAATTTATTCAGGAATCGGGATCACCAATGGACAGATTATTCCAAGCTTATTGCAACTAGGAAATTATACAGTTAACTACCAGAACACAAATTCATATGGCTGTATTAATACAGCCAAGGATACGTTTACCATAATTCCAGGCACGGCGCTAGTTAATATTTTACCAAACCCAGCGCCAAATGGAGCACTTTCTATTGTTGCGTTACCTGAAATGGTGGGAGCATCAGTAAAAGTTTACGCTACAAACGGGCAAAAAGTTTCAGAATGGATTTTAACGGGAAGATTTACAACCTATCAGTTTAAATGGGCAGCGGGCATCTATATTTTTGATATCAGGAAAGGTGATTTGGCAGAAAGAAAGAAAATATTAATAATAAGATAATGCTGATTAAAATGCCAGGGTTTTAATACTTGCTTGTGAAAAAGCATATCTTGCTATTCAACATTTATGAGTTTTTTCTAATTCTTTACAAAAGGTTTTACAATTTGAAAACCTGGATTGTTAATTACAATATGATAAACGCCGGAAGGCAAAAAAGACACTGATTTCTGATAGGTGAATAATTCATTATTACAATTTAATTTATCTGTCATGACTACCTGCCCGAGTGTATTGAGAATACTCATATTGTATTCAGCCTTTGTTTCAGAAAACACTTTTATAGTTAACATTCCTCCTACTACCGGGTTTATTACTTCAACTGAATTCAAAGGATTTAAATCTCTTTTTAAAAAAACAATTTTTGAGTAAGATGCTTTTTTAGTAGGCTCTATAAACTTAATTCTGTAGTATGCAAGCGGTGCAGGATTTTTATCTTCAAACTTATAAAGTGTTTCATTTTGTGAAACTGAAGAACTTCTTAGCTGCCCGATTGTATAAAAATCTTTCCTATTATTTGATCTTTGTATTTCATAAAGAGTATTCCCGGTTTCATCAAGAACAGTCCAGTTCAGTAAATTGATATCACCTTTTTTCCAACCTGAAAAATTTTTAATCTTTGCAGCGAGCAACATTGAATTAATAGCATTTATCTTGTAACTGCAGTTAGAGCCTGCCGTACCATCAATTGCTACAAATATATCTGTACCAGCACTCAAAGTAGCAGTTGTAGTCGACACAAAAGATCCAGAACCCGCATAACATGTAATGGGGGTAAGGCTTCCACATGAACCTGAAAAAACTCCGATTTGAAATCCATTACTGTTTGAACCATAACTATTGTCACACTTAATATTGTTGAGGTTAATAATGACCGGACCGGTAGATGCAACAGTAAATTTATAAAAGGCAGTATTTTCCAGGGTTGAAGCACATAAATCAGAAGCAGATACACCCGGGCCTGCTGTTTCATTGGCATTATTATCTGTCAGTGTATCTGGTGAAAGAATTAATGCACCAGAACAAACATCATTTGGGGGATTAAAATTCTGAGCACAAATAACTATGTTTCCTGCCACATTCGTTCTTATTCTCAATTTATAAGTTGTATTCGCAACGGGTGTAAATACATGTGAAAAGGACCAAAGTCCATCTCCGTCATCAAAGCAAATATTGTTAGAAGAATACATAAATGAACAGCTATTGGGATATACTGCTACTTCTACAGGCTGACCTGAAGGCCCTGTGATATTCAGTAAAACCTTATCCGGAACACTGTTCGTGGTAAACGAGAAATAAGTTATAGGAGCATTCCCAAGATTATCAACACAATGCAAACTTGCGCCGGTTGAAGCTGAAGTAGCAAAAGTTCTGCAAACACCATCCAAAACAAGAGGAATTGCATTGGCACAATCAGCCCCGGTCTGTGCATTAACAAAAAGCCGGAACATAACCAAAGCAGTCAGCATTATACCGGCACGTTTCATAAGGGTTGGATTTTAAATTCTCAACTATTCTACTATAAAAATAGAGCCAGAAAAATACTTATCTGAGTAAATAGAGTTTAAACTGATAAAATCGAGTACTTCCCTTTAAAGGGTTTTCGTAAAATCACCAACAAGCTGATAGGAAAATGTCATAAACACAATTGTATTGTGTTGATTTCGTTGAGTAAGATCAAATTAATCATTTCAGGATTAATCATATATTTTTGCGCCCAAATCAAAAACTTATGGCAACCAGTCATTACGATAAATGGTTTTTTAAAACCCCGCTTGGATTTTTACTTACTACAGGCGGTATTTTTTTTATGTACTTCAGTATACTTCATCTGCCGAAAGATAAATGGGTGACGTTTGGATTAATATCTGCATTTGCCGTTGGTTTTGGCGTTTATTTTTTATGCAGTGCTGCCATCCATAAAATGAAAGCTGACCTGATGAAAAAGCAAAAACTTAAACAGCAATCAGGTTAGTATATTATTTTTCCGATTAAGAGAATGAAAAGAATAAAAAAAGTCCTGTATCAGCAGGACTTTTAATTATTTGCATTACACTTTTTTAATTCAAGCTTCTGAAATCAACAGTTACTAATTTGCTTACACCCGGCTCCTGCATCGTTACCCCATAAATTACATCGACTGTACTCATGGTCATTTTATTGTGAGTAACAATGATGAACTGTGAGTTATTGCTGAATTCACGAATCATATTGGTAAACTTGCCCACATTGGCATCATCAAGCGGTGCATCCACCTCATCCAGTATACAGAAAGGTGCTGGTTTTATTAAATAGATCGCAAAGAGCAAAGCTGTTGCTGTCAGTGTTCTTTCCCCGCCACTGAGCTGTGTTAAAGATGTAGGTCTTTTGCCTTTCGGTTTTGCCAGTACATCAATACCTGTCTCTGCAAGGTTTTCCGGATTTTCCAGGATTAAATCACATTGATCATCTTCAGTAAAAAGTGTTTTAAATACTTTCTGAAAATTTTCTCTCACCTTATGAAATGTTTCAAGAAATTTTTGATTAGCAGTCGCTTCTACTTCCTGTATGGTTAAAAGCAGGCTTTCTTTTGCAGTAACTAAATCATTTTTTTGTTCCAGGATAAAATCATACCGCTTTTTCATTTCAGTAAAAGCTTCAATTGCTGTTGGATTTACTTCGCCAAGATTTTCCAGCCGTTTTTTCATCTTTTCAGTTTTTTCCTGTAGCTCTTCTACCGGCACTTCCGTTATTCTTGCCTCATCAAGAATGTCTTCAAGATTGATGCGAAACTCAACCTGCAGTCTTTCCTTCATGCCTGCCAGTTGAAGTTTAACTTCATTTAGTTTGTCCTTTATTTCACTGAGCAAATGCTCAACCTGTTCTTTTTCTTTTATTTTTTGTTTTAGTAAACTTTCCTTCTCACTTAGCCCGTTGCGGAAATTATAATAAGCCTGGTCAGCTTCATTTAATTTTCTTTCCTCATCCTGTTTACTCTTCATCATTTCTATTAATTCATTAACTCTTTCTTCCAACTGAACGGAACACTGACCGGTTTGTTCTGTTGTTTCAGTTAATTGTAATGAATTATATTCTATCTGTTTCTTCAAATCATTCAGCTGGTTTGTTTTAAAATCCTGCTCCTGTTTCAATGCAGATATTTTACTATGCTGCCTTGTTACCTGGATATTAAATTCATTATACTGGTTATTGGCGTGGTTATAATTAACTTCTTCACTTCTGAAAATATCTTCTCCCTCCTGCAGACGGGTGGCCTGTATTACAAGTTCTTCACTCAGCCATTTTAAATCATTTCTTACAGCTTCTACGGAGTTATGTGTTTGCTGTACCTGCACATTCAGTTCTTCGCTCCGCTGATGACTCTGGCTCTGCAGGGCATGAAGATTTTCTAACTTATTATGTAATGAAAAAACCTGGTTGGTTAATTCCTGGGTTTCCACTTCAGTATTTTTAATTGTACTCTCACGCAATTCTTCGTTAAATGCAATTACTTCATTATGTCTTTCCTGGATTTCTTCCTTCAGAAGTTCAACTACTGCATTTTGAGACAGAATATCTTCCTGGAGCTTTTCCATATTCTTGGCACGGCCGATTTTCTTTCCTTCAAATAATCCAACACTTCCACCGGTTAGTGAATAATTACCCTTCACATACTTACCACTCTTTTCAATTACTACAAAGCCATTGCTGTTTTGCAGAGCATCTTCATTTTCTGCTATAATTACATTGGATAATAAATGACGTGCAAGACTGCTGTATTTTTCATCTACCTCTATTACTTTAAGTGCAGATATACCTCCATGTAGCGCAGCATCATGAAATATTTCAACCGGGGCTTCATTTAATTTATCCAGTAAAAAGAAATTGGCTTTCCCTTTTTTATTTTCATCCAGTAAATGAATTGCCTGCAAACCCTCCTGCAGGTTATTAACTACATAATAATTCAGGTAAGGTTCCAGCACATTTTCAAGTGCTGTTCTGTATTCTTCATTTACATAAATAATATCAGAAAGTATGGGAGCTGTATAATTCCAGGATGTGTTATTGTGCAAAAATTTTACACTGTCTGGATATCCTTCCATAGATTCAATAAGGCTCTTGAGCAAATCATGTTCATTTTTCTTTGCATCAAGTTTCCTGTTTTCATCAGCAAGGCGGCTTCTCAATGATTCAAGCACAGCTTGTGTCTGCAGTATCTGATCTTTTGTATAATCCTGGTGTTTTTCCAATTGCTCCAGGTCAGTTCTTTTTATCTTCAGTTCCTTTTCACGCAGGTACAGTTCATCTGCAA
>DAIOWB010000187.1:0-5729 GCA_036758725.1 Lacibacter sp. | reverse complement strand
AACCTGATAATTATATGAACCCGATACGATATTTTGAGCTCCATATTTTTTGAGTAATAATGTATTGAGATCATCAATCATTTTATTATCATCTAAAACGCCGGCAGGAATTTTATTTTCATTTGCATATGCGGGAACGGGTGCTACACCATGATCTGCGGTAAGAAAACAGAGATATTGATTTTTCCCAACTGTTTTATCAAGAAAATCAAAAAGCTCTGCAAGATCTTTATCCAGCCGCAGATAAGTATCTTCTGCTTCAATTGAATTTGGACCAAATGAGTGACCCATATAATCAGGACTGGAAAAACTCAGAGCTAAAAAATCTGTAATAGAATCTTTTCCCATAGCTTCATTACTAATGGCATCTTTTGCCATCATCATTGTCATTGTGTTGCCATAAGGAGTTGATGAAATACTTCCATAATTCTTTCCTGTAAAACGCTTCAGGTCATAGGGAAATCCTTTCTGATCATTTCCAAATGGTTTAGATTCAAATTCATTTTCATCTTTACTGCTTTGTGTATAGGTTGAAAGGGGGTAAAGCGTATTCCATCCGTTCTGATAAAATCCATCAACATATTTTTTCTTATTAAATTCCTGAACCCATTGAGGTAAATCGTTCATATAATAAGTAGATGTAATCCAGTTACCTGTAGTACCATCATACCAATAAGCTGCATTGGCACTATGGCCTGCCGGTAAAATTCCACCTCGATCTTTAATTGCAATACCAATTACTTTGCTTCTGAAATTATTGGCCAGTTTCAACTCATCACAAATAGTTGTTGTTAATAAATTACGTGGACTCATTTCACCCGCTCTTGAAGTACTGCCAACTGTTTTTACTGTTTTATCTTCACTGCAATAAACCATTCTGTTTTTTTCATAATCCCACCAGTTATTTCCTGTAATTCCATTAATTGCCGGAACACTTCCTGTATACACACTTGAATGGCCACATGCAGTAACAGTAGGTATATAGTTAATATATGTATTTTCACAGCTAAACCCATTATTCATTAATCGTTTAAAGCCTCCGTTTGCCGCATAACGATTGCTGTAGCGGTATAAATAATCCCAACGCATCTGGTCTACCATAATGCCAATAACCAGTTTCGGTTTAGCGGAAATT
Source organism: Lacibacter sp. (assembly GCA_036758725.1). Classification (GTDB taxonomy): domain Bacteria; phylum Bacteroidota; class Bacteroidia; order Chitinophagales; family Chitinophagaceae; genus Lacibacter. The sequence continues at coordinate 4,594 of DAIOWB010000187.1, read as the reverse complement.
ACTACTGGTTTTACAACCGGTTTTGGAGTTACTTTCTGGCTATAGGTTACATTAAAACATAAAAAGAAAGAAAGAAGAACAAATAATCTCATAATGAAAAAATTTGAAGCAAAGATACCAGCTGAAATTGGAGGTAAACTTGTTTTTTATCAGGCTAAAACACTCAGCTTTATGCCTTCAATTTTAGCCCAATACCTTACCTTTGCCGCAATTTTGAATCTTTAAATTCTGATTATGGCAGATATTTTTGAGAAGCTGATTAAGAATCAGGGGCCCCTTGGCCAACACAGAGAAAGAGCCCATGGCTACTTTGCATTTCCGAAACTTGAAGGTGAAATTGGCAGCCGTATGTTCTTTCGTGGAAAAGAGAAAATTGTTTGGAGCCTGAATAATTACCTGGGCCTGGCCAACCATCCGGAAATCAGAAAAGTTGATGCTGATGCTGCAAAAGAATTTGGGCTTGCGTACCCAATGGGTGCACGTATGATGAGTGGCAATTCTAATCAACATGAGCAACTGGAAAAAGAACTCGCTGAGTTTGAACATAAAGAAGATGCTATTTTAATGAACTTCGGTTACCAGGGAATTATGAGCGCCATCGATGCTATTTGCGGCCGCCATGATGTAATTGTTTATGATGCCGAAAGTCATGCCTGTATTATTGATGGTTTGCGATTGCATCCGGGTCACCGATATGTATTTAAACACAACGATGTTGATGATTGTGAAAAGCAATTACAACGGGCAACTGCTCTTGTTGAAAAACAGGGAGCTGGCGGCATATTAGTTATTACTGAAGGTGTTTTTGGAATGGCAGGTGACCAGGGTAAATTGAAAGAAATATGTTTATTAAAAAAGCAATATGATTTCCGTTTACTTGTTGATGATGCTCATGGATTTGGAACACTTGGTAAAACCGGTGCCGGTGCAGGTGAAGAACAAAATTGCCAGGATGATATTGATTTATACTTCAGCACATTTGCAAAATCAATGGCTTCTATTGGTGCATTTTTAGCAGGGCCAAGAATCATAATTGATTTTATACGTTATAACATCCGTTCTCAGATTTTTGCAAAGAGTTTACCAATGCCAATTGTAATTGGTAACCTGAAACGATTGGATATGCTTAAAACTATGCCCGAGTTAAAAGATAAACTTTGGGCTAACGCAAAAAAATTACAAGCAGGCTTAAAAGAAAGAGGGTTTGATATTGGCAAAACTGACAGCCCAGTTACTCCTGTTTATATGAAAGGTGGGGTTGAAGAAGCTACTGCCATGGTGATGGACTTAAGAGAGAACTATAACATTTTTGCATCCATAGTTGTATATCCTGTTATTCCAAAAGGACATATTATTTATCGTTTAATACCTTCTGCAGCTCATACAGATGAGGATATTGAAATTACTTTAAAAGCTTTTACAGAAACAAAAGCAAAATTAGATGCAGGTACATATAAAGTTGAGTCCATTCCAGATATGGCGAATGTATAATTGAATTGAAAAAAAGTGAGAAAGCCACAATCATAATTATTGTGGCTTTTTTTGGGCATATTTTTCAGTGCAATTGCTTTTGCCAATTTATTTCATTTAACTAATTCAATCTGAAGAATTTTTTTGAGGAGAATGATTATTCAAACTGAGGGAATTACGGTAAAATAATAAGGGTTTCCCTCAATTTCATATAACTATTCCCTATCAGGCATACAAACCGGTTGCATTATTCGTTTTAGTTATATAATTTCGGATGTTCTTCTGATCTTTAAAAACGTGTAAAAGAATAACCAATTACTTCATTATTGGAGTAAAGTTAAATACAGTTTTTTGAGAGAGAACAAAAAAATCAATATCCCTGAAATACCCAAATAAGAGCGCATGTCCCGGATTAAAAAAACCTATTTAATACTAACCTGTTTATTTTTTGCAAACTTTACATCTTTTGCTCAGGTTGATACTGAATTCTGGTTTGCTGCACCCGATGTTTCATCGAACAACAACTTTGATATACCTGCTATTCTCAGGATCACTTCATTTAAAGAGCCTTGTACTGTTACCATATCCCAACCTGCAAACGGAGGAGTTCCAACTCAAACTATCACTTTGGCAGCAAGTTCAAGTGCTTCAGTTGATTTATCTGCATGGATAAATTTTATTGAATGCCAACCAGGAAATGTGATTCAAAACAAGGGTATAAAAATCAGTTCTACAGCCCAGATAGCCGTTTATTATGAAGTGAATCATACAAGCCGCAATCCGGAGTTATTTGTTTTAAAGGGGAAAAACGCACTTGGAAATGAATTTTATATTTCTTCACAGAATTTTGGAGCCAATAGTGGTTCGCACACACCTTTGCCTTATTCTTCGTTTAATATAGTTGCTACAGAAGATAATACAGTTGTAACTATCATACCATCAAAAAGTATTATAGGCCATGCGGCCGGTGTTCCTTTCAACATCACATTAAATAAAGGCCAAACTTTTGCAGCCATTGCTTCATCACAAACAGCTGCAGCACATTTGGAAGGTTCAAAAGTATCATCAACAAAACCAATTGCAATTACGCTTGCTGATGATCTGTTAACTGCACCAACTTATGCATGTGCTGATTTAATTGGTGATCAAACTATTCCTATAAACATTACAGGAACAGAATACATTGCAACCAAAGGATATCTTTTAGGTACGCTTGAAAAATTATATATCACTGCAACTGAAAATGGAACATCCGTTTCACAGGATGGTACTATAGTTACTACATTAAATGCCGGCCAAACATTTCAATTGAATGTTGTCAATGCATCAACGTATATACAATCTTCAAAACCAGTTTATGTTTATCAGGTTTCTGGTATTGGTTGTGAATTAGGCGCTGCCATTTTACCACCAATAAAATGTACCGGAAGTCTTTCAGCAACATTTGCAAAAAGCACAAACCGGCAGATCTATCTGAATGTGATTGTAAAAAACGGAGGCCAATCAGCTTTTAAAGTAAACAACAATAGAAATATCATTACTGCAGATTTATTTACACCCGTTCCCGGAACTTCTAATCAATGGCTATCGGCCAGTGTAGCATTATCTAATTCAATTTCTCCACTTGACTCTCCCATTACAGTTACTAACTCATTAACATTTTTTCATGTTGGTGTACTGATGGGGAATGAAAGAGAAGGAACCAGCTTCGGATTTTTCAGCAGTTTTAATAATAACTATGCAAATGCATCAACGCCTTCGCCTGTTGTTTGTGAAGGAGGTACCATTCGCTTAGTGGCTGATTCATTGCTTACAGCTATTTACCAGTGGAAAGGTCCCAACGGCTATATTAGTAATTTACAGAATCCTGTCATTAGCAATGCAACCTTTCTACATGCTGGCAAGTATGAACTAACAGTAACATTACCCGGCTGCAGCAGCCAGATTGATTCTGTTTTTATTACAATTGGCGGACAGGTTATTACTACAGAAAATAAAACCATTTGTGAAGGAACTTCTTATAATGGACATACAACTACCGGAACATATATCGATCAATTTAAAACTAAAGAAGGCTGTGATAGTATAAGAACACTTTACCTTACAGTAAAACCAAGATCATTTATTCAAATTGCTCAAACCATTTGTGAAGGCGATTCATTTTTACGCTATAGCAGAACAGGAACATATATAGATACATTGGTTGCAGCGAACGGTTGCGACAGTATAAGAACATTGAACCTTACTGTACTGCCAAGATCTACTTCAACCATCATACAAACAATTTGTAAAGGGCAAACATTTCTCGGTTATACAACCGCAGGAACTTTTATTGATACATTAGTTGCTGCAAATGGATGTGACAGCATCAGAACATTAAAATTAAGTGTTGATACACCCCCCCTGCCTGATTTAGGACCCAATAAAGAATTATGCACAGGAGATACATTAGTACTTTATCCGGGTAAGTATGCAGCTTATTTATGGCAGGATAACTCCACAAATGATCGTTTCATCGTTAAGCAACAAGGATTTTACTCTGTAACTGTAACCAATGCATGCGGGTCAGCAACTGATAATGTTTCATTTACAGGAGTTGATTGTGTTATACTGTTCCCTAATGCATTTACACCAAATGGTGATGGCAGAAATGATTTCTTTAAAATACTTAATGCTTTTAATCTCAAAGAATATTCACTTACTATATTTAACCGTTGGGGACAAGAAGTGTTTTCTACTACTGATTTAAGAAAAGGCTGGAATGGTGAACTAAAAGGGCGGCCCCAAGATCCCGGCACATTTGTTTACTATTGTAAATATGTAAAAGATAACAACCCGGTTGTTACAAAAGGAAGTTTCATTTTAATAAGATAATTCTATTTTGAGTTGTTGTTATAATCAACCATAAACAAAGCAAACAAAACCTGAATGAAATAAAAATGCCACAATTTACGATTGTGGCATTTTTTATATAAATCAATTTTCAATTATCTTAAATCAATAACTTCCACATTCGGATACTTCTTCTTATCAAAAACAAATTGTGCATCTGCAACATTTGCGTTCCCATTTAAAGAAGAAACGGTATAGGTATATTTATTGCCACTTTTTTCTAACACTTTTG
>DAIOWB010000186.1:0-5747 GCA_036758725.1 Lacibacter sp. | reverse complement strand
AAACGGCAACTACAGAATATATCAATAGCAAGTCAGCATATTTTTGCAACTGTCTTACCAACCATTTTTTTTACAAAAAGTATTACTCATGCCCAAACTCTTCATGCTCCTCATTGGCTGCAAACCTCCGGGAAGACATACCGAACAACACGATGTTTTTTTTGGCATTGCAGATACTGTAAAGGAATTGATTCCTTCTATTAAAGAATTCTGGCCCGAAGCTGCAGGGAAAATGCATATAGACGGCTGGCGTGAAGTAACAGTTGTTGATGGATATACAGTAACCGTTCAACCAAAAAATGAAACTGCAAACAACAGCATAGCAAAAGTATTTTTCATTAATCTAGGTGGTTACAAGCAAAACGAATTTGAAGAATTCCATTATAAAATGCTGGTTGCTGCAAATGATAAAACAACCGCTAATAACCATTCAAAGAAAACCGCTTTTTACCTGCACACTGGTTTTGAAGGAGCAAACTCACACATTGATGATAAGTATGGCGTAGATGTAGATGATTTGTATGAAATTGAAGACATTTTACCACAGCAGATGAAAGACCAGTACAGCATAATATTAAGTAAAAACGAAACTTTACTTACTGATGATGAATTACACTTAGGTTATTTTAAATTGAGTTCATTTGGGTAACCGGTTTTTACTTTCCATATAATTCTTACTACCGCTTAAGTTAAATAATTTTTAATGAAACAATGGCTTACTAAATATGCAAACTGGAAATTCATTGCTCCCCTAATTGTACTCGTATTGTTTTTCAATTTGTATTTATTTCCTGCCACTTCTGTAAAATATCAGGGAAAATCATTACAACCCCTGGATTTGAAAATGTCTTACACAAAAAATGAAGTAACAGATTTGTTCAGTAAAATGAAAAAAGATGGAAGAGCATCTTACTATACCGGCACAATGATTATTGACAGCATTTATCCTCTTGTTTATACGCTATTGCTTATTCTGCTGTTTGTCTTTTTTATTAAGTTGATTGGTAATAATGATTCAATATTTTATTTTTTACTCTTATTCCCTATTGGTATTATGCTTTCAGATTTTGCTGAAAACATGAATACCATGTATATGTTAAGAAGTTTTCCATTTATTGATGAAGCTTCAGCAAACCGTGGGTCATTCTTTTCAGGATTGAAATGGTATTTAACAATTATAACCATCTGCTTATTACTTTTTGCAATCATCTACCGGATTATACTCCTGGTTCAGAAAAAATACTTTTCAAACAAACCGTAGTCTTTTTTTGAAGTGATGAAAATCACCATTTTTAAGTTCATGTTCTTGTAGGTTTGTAAAATGAAACAAAGTAAACAGGAACATTGGGAAACAATCTATGCTACAAAACAACCACATGAAGTAAGCTGGACCCAGGAAAACCCTATTACCTCACTCAATTTCATACACAGTTTTAATCTTCCCAAATCTGCCAGCATTATTGATATAGGTGGCGGCGACAGTAAACTGGTTGATTGCTTATTAGAAGAAGGTTATCAGAACATCACTGTTCTTGATATTTCTTCAGAAGCACTGATCAGGGCAAAAAAACGATTGGGTAAAAAAGCTGAAAAAGTAAAGTGGATTGTAAGCGATATTCTATCATTTAAACCTGCAACAACGTATGATGTTTGGCACGACAGGGCAACTTTTCATTTCCTTACAACTGCTGAAGAAATCAAACGATATACAAGTACAGCAAAAAAAGCAGTAAGAAGTTATTTCAGCATTGGCACTTTTTCTGACAAAGGGCCCGATCATTGCAGCGGTCTTCCTGTAAAAAGATATACAGAAGATGAGTTGACAAATGAACTGGAAAATGGCTTCAAAAAAATAAAGTGTATTACAGAAGATCATCTTACACCATCAAAAAGCAAACAGAATTTCCTTTTCTGCTGTTTTAAACGAAAAGCATAATTGCGGTTTTCAACTTTTAATCTATCCATTGATTTAACTCTTTTTTTCAAAAAAGAAATCTCAATTTTATACTAGCAATTTTCCTTTTTCCCAGTTTTTTAACAAAGACAAGATGGTAAAAAATTCAGCAACTGCAGCAATTATAGCAACCATTTATTTAATTGTTTATATCCTGTTGCTTCAGTTGGATTACCTCTCCTTTTTTGCAGCTTTGCTTTTTTTCTTCTCCCCTGCTCTGCTGATATGGCTGGCCATAACCATCTTAAAAAATGATGTTTATAAAGGGCGTGAATTAAAGGAAGAAGAACACTGGGGCTACCAGGATGAAACAGAAATCCACTCTTCATCTTTTTAATAATTCATAAACTTCAATCCCTATCTTCTTAGTAAGTATTTATTGATATTGATTTCAATAAAGCATGACTATTATCATTTTAAACCAGGCATTCTGTTCTGTATATTCATAGGCAAAACATCTACTCAAAAGCTAAACCGATGCAGCTTCGTTACACCATAGCATCCAATGTAAAATTGCTTTATTGTTTCTTATCTTATCAATAAATGCTGATTTTTTACTAAGAATTACATTATAAATTCCCACCACTTTAATTTTTTGTTTATGAAATACATTTATACCGGCTTTAAAAAGCTAACAACTCTTTTAATATTGATTTTTTCGCTTTTAAGTTTTACATCATTTTCACAGGGATTTTCAACTGCCACACAAACCCGTTTACAGCATGTATTAGACAGTATTCAAAACGATGCAACCAATCCTGTTATTGGGGGCATTTCTGCTGCTATTAATGTGGACGGACTTGCATTATGGCTTGGAGCAACCGGTTATGCATCCAGAAATATTGATGCAGAAAATAACTTATTACCTGGCGGAACAGCATTTGAAACAAGTACGCTTTCGCAGATATACAGTGTTACAAAATCTTTTACTGCCTCTCTTGTTCTTGAACTGGCAAGAGAAGGGAGTTTGAACCTGGATGATGCAGTAAGCAACTATTTACCAATGAGCCTGATCAATCCCACACTTAACAGTTCGGTTACTATTCGTCAGTTGCTGGCACATGAAAGTGGGTATTCAAATTATACAGGTGAAATTAATTTACAAATAGCAGTTGCGTTTCAACCAACACATGTCTGGACTCCTTTTGAAACACTTTATTTTGTACAGCAGATCAATACTCCAGGTGCAGAACGGCGGTATAGCAGTACCAACTATATTACACTGGGTGCAATTATTGAAGTTGCAACCGGCAAAACAGTTGCACAGCATTACAGGGAACGTTTCTTTACTCCACTTGGTTATCAAAGTATGTATTTAGGAGTAAGAGAACCCAATGGCACACATGGAATTCTGGCTGATCCTCACGACAATCTCAGTCCCTTTAATCCGATTTTTTTATTTACAGGCCAGCCTACTTTCCCCGATGCAATTACAAACATCAGAAGATTTCCAATGACATCAATTGTTTCATTGGCTTTTAGTGGCGGTGGTATTGTTTCAAATGTAAAAGAACTTTCTATGTGGGGAAATGATTTGTTTTCTGGCAGAGCTACCAGTGCCTCAACACTTCAAACAATGATGAACTCTATTTCATCAACACCTGATGATGGAGGTGACTATTTAGGCTATGGAATATGGACGAATAATAAAATAAGTACTACTGATTATTTTGTGGGTCATGATGGAAATGCGCCTGGTTACAGATCAGTAATGATGTACCAACCCGATCGGAAAATGACTATAGCAGTACTTACGAATTATCAGGGGATAAACCCGAATGCCATTGCAAAAGTTTTATATGAAGCTTTACCCAATTTTATAACAGGCAATGAAAACAGAAAGGAAGCAAAAATTCTTTTATGCTGGAAAGGGAAAGAAATAAATGTTGCAAGAGAAGCAGCACCCGAACTTATTAAAAAAGGCGCCTACCTCGGCCCTTGTGATCAAACAACTACTAACAGGCTAACTAATACTACATCAGTAAATGTTGCTCAAAATGAGAATTTAAGTTTTACTGCATTTCCAAATCCGTTTACAAACAACACAACCATTCAGGTTAAAACAAATGAAACCGGAATAGTAAACATGCAGTTATATGATGTAAACGGGAAACTGGTGAAAGCTGTTTATAATGGCTTATTAGAAAAAGGAATTACAAAACAAGTAAGAATTAATGCTGAAGGTTTAACTCCTGGACTATACATCTGTCGTTTACAAACAAAAACAGGGATCAGTGAATATAAACTGATGCTCAATAAATAAATTGAATGTATTGTTCTCTTGGTTTTCATACCGGCTTCATTCCTGAAGCCGGTTTTTTATTTAACTAATTCGTTTAATTATGATTTAGACTTTTAATAATATAATTTACCCTACATCAAACGTTTGCAAACAAAAAGTGATTAATAAATGTGCAGGAAAACTTATATTCACTCTACTAAAACTTTATTATGAAACAAAACAAACTGCTTCTCTGGTCACTAACGGTAGCTCTCAGTGGCTTTTTGTTTGGTTTAGATGTAGCTGTTATTTCAGGTGCCGAACAAAAGATCCAGGAGCTCTGGCATTTATCTGATGCAATGCATGGGTTTGCTATTGCTTCAGCTTTATATGGAACTGTTGTAGGCGCCATCTTCGGTGGTATGATTGCTGACAAGCTGGGGAGAAAACGTACACTATTCTGGATCGGTTTGTTTTTTCTTATTTCTTCACTTGGTTCTGCATTGGCGCAGGACATTTATATCTTCATTATTTTCCGTGTGGTGGGAGGATTTTGTATTGGTGCTTCATCAGTTGCATCACCTTTATACATTTCTGAAATTGCTCCGCCGAAGAAACGTGGTTTGCTGGTTGCTCTCTTTCAATTTAATATTGTATTTGGTATTTTGACAGCATATGTATCCAATTACTTTTTTCAAACAGGCGCAGAAAACGACTGGCGCTGGATGTTGGGTATAGTGGCAATCCCTTCTCTCCTTTTTACATTGTTAACCTTGTTTATTTCTGAAAGTCCACGCTGGCTGATCTTACATAAAAACGATCCGGCAAAAGCCAAAGAAGTATTGAATGATATTGATCCTGAAATGGCAGAGCAAACTTTACAAGCCATCATTCATTCAAAACATACAACAGGAAAAAAAACAGTTGCTCCACTTTTTTCAAAACAATACAGGTGGCCCGTTCTGCTTGCTTTTTTACTGGCTTTCTTTAACCAGGCTTCTGGCATCAATGCAATTATTTATTATGCACCGAGAGTATTTGAAATGAGTGGCCTTGGCAAATCAGCCGCCCTGCTTTCTTCAACAGGAATTGGTTTGGTGAATCTTATTTTTACCATGATTGGTCTTTCACTTATAGACCGTTTTGGGCGAAAGCTGTTGATGTATATCGGTTCCATTGGCTATATCGTATCACTTTCGTTGATTGCGTATGCATTTTTTACCAATCAATTTACCGGCATGACCATTTTTGTATTCCTGTTTATTGCATCACATGCAGTTGGACAAGGCGCTGTGATCTGGGTATTTATTTCAGAAATTTTTCCTAATGAAGTTCGTGCAAATGGCCAGGCCTTTGGCAGTTTTACACATTGGATCTTTGCTGCACTCATCGCCAATATCTTTCCCATTGTTGCAGGAGCATTTGGAGGTGGCCCTATCTTTTTATTCTTTACAGTGATGATGGTTTTTCAATTGCTCTATGTACGCTTTATGATGCCCGAAACAAAAGGTGTTTCACTGGAAGATCTGGAGACCAGAATTATTCATTAGTAAAAAGAGAAATTAATTATCA
>DAIOWB010000185.1:0-5768 GCA_036758725.1 Lacibacter sp. | reverse complement strand
AGCAATATTGCTTATGTTGAAGATGGTGATTATGATTTCAGCGCAGCGGGTGCTGAGGGCCAAGGCGATAGTAAAAAGTTAGGTGATAAAACAAAATGGCTTGGTTTAAAGCAGCAATTCTTTAATACTTCAGTTATTGCAGGAACTAATTTTTCTTATGTAGAGTCAAACTGGACTGTACCAGCCGAAGAAGAAGATTCATTGCAAAAAGTTATGGATGTGAAAAATATTCTGCGATTTAATATTGCCGGTGCATCTTCTGTTACTGTTCCTCTGCAACTATACTTTGGGCCAAATGATTTTCATATACTGAAAGCCTATAACAACAAACTGGAAAATCATGTTCAGTTGGGTTATGGCATTTTTGCATTTGTTAAATATATCAACCGTTGGGTTGTAATGCCTGTGTTTGATTTCATTAATAAATATATAGGCAGTATTGGTATTGTAATTCTGTTGCTTACTTTCTTTATCCGCTTAGTTATTTCACCATTAACTTATTCAAGTTATCTCAGTGGAGCAAAAATGAAAGTGCTGAAGCCCGAAATTGAAGAGTTAAAGAAAAAGTATGGACAGGATCAGCAGGCTATGAGCATGGAGCAAATGAAATTATTTAAACAGGCAGGTGTAAACCCGCTTGGTGGATGTATTCCTGCGCTATTACAAATTCCCATCTTCTTTGCTTTATACAGTTTCTTTAATGCAAGTATTGTATTAAGAGGTGAGAGTTTTTTATGGGCCAAAGACCTTTCCTCTTACGACTCAGTTTTTACATTGCCATTTAATATTCCTTTTTATGGCGATCATGTAAGCTTGTTTACTATAACTGCTACCATTACCAGTTTGTTGATTTCTGTGTATAACAGTCAAATGACTCCCACACAGGATAATCCGGTAATGAAGTATATGATATACTTTTTCCCCATTATGCTTTTGTTTATTTTTAATAGCCTGCCTTCTGCATTAACCTGGTACTATACCGTTTCAAACCTTGTTACTCTTGGTTTGCAATTAGTAATTCAAAAATTCATTATAGACGAGGATAAAATTCACGCTAAAATGCAGGAGAATAAGAAAAAGCCGGTTACAAAAAGCAAATGGCAGGAAAAGCTGGAGCAAATTCAAACAAGCAACCAGAAATTGCAGGACATGCAGAAAAAAACAACCGGTAAAAAATAACATTAACAAACCATTTATAGCCCCGATTTTAGAATCGGGGTTTTTTTATGATTTGAATATGCAACTTGGCATGCTATTTTTATATCTTTATCATGTATAGTAAAAACAAAAAATGAAAAATTTAATTAAGTCAGTTTGGTTATTATTTGTATTGTTTGCTTCTGTTCAACTTAAGGCACAAAAAATGTACAATGAAGGAACAATTACATACAATATTGTTGTAAATACAGGAAATAAAGAGGCAAAAGCTGCTGACTTGCTCGATGGGGCAACTCAAAAAATCTATTTTAAAGGGAATCAAACCCGAACAGAGCTCACAAGTATTTTAGGTAAAACAATTACAGTTCATGATTCAAAGTCGGGGAATGCAGTTGTAATGAATGAATACGGAGATCAGAAAATCCTTATTCGTATGACAAAAGAAAATTATGCTGAAGCAAACAGCAAATTTGAAAATACACAGTTTGAAATAACTAATGAAACAAAAACAATATTAGGCTTTACATGTAAACTTGCAATTGCAAAAATGAAAGATGGTTCAAGTTTTAAGGTGTATTTCACCAGTGATATTTCTTTTCAGAATAAAGATTATGGAGTTCAGTTTCAAAACCTTCCCGGTTATCCATTAGAGTATGAATCAGAATTTGGCAAGATGAAAGTTACTTATATAGCAGAAAAAATAACTTTTGATCCAGTAGCTTCAGCTTTATTTGATTTGCCAAAAACAGGCTTTAGAGAAATGAGCTATGAAGATGTAAAAAAAGCAAGAACAAAGAATTAATAAAAAAGCCCTTTTTTGAAGGGCTTTTTTAAATGAGTTTAATTTATCTCAATTCTTTTTGCGGAGTTATAAATTTCCTGAAGATTATTTTTTGTTTATAAGGTAAAACGTAAAGATTATTTCCTTTCTGATAACGGATGCTGTTTCCCTGCATTACAAATCCATTTGTGCTTTTGCTTGAAAAACTTAATCCATTCCTGAAAATATATCCATTTTGAGAATTCAGTGTGTTTGTCTTAAAATTCAGTGTTGAAATAGTTGATTTCTTGTCTTTTTTCTTTCCGCCACCCGAACTAAATGAAGCCGAAAAAGCAGTATGAAATAGGGCAAAACAAACCAGAATGAGAAAGCTGTTTCTTAAAACTTGTAGGTTATATGAAGGATTATTTCTCATAATAATTCAAATTTAAGGTTATAAAATGGGCTTATTACAGCCGTTGATCACATTTTTACATATATATTAACGTATGTTAACAACTATTTGTTACAATTGGTTTAAAAAATTATTTAATAAGGGTTAATTTTCATTAACAATAACCACATGAAGCAAAATCCCTTCCGTTCAGATAAAGAAGAAATTAAAGAATTACTTCGTTTATATGAAAACCTGAAAAATGGCAGATCTCAATCTTTTCTTGAAGAAGAAAGCTTTGAACGACTGATTGATTATTTTGATGATCAGGAGGATCTGGTACAAGCGATGCAGGCTACTGACCTGGGCATTGAAATTTACCCCTATTCTTCTATGCTGCTCATTAAAAAAGCAGATATCCTGCTTGCCACACGTAATTACAAACAAGCTTTAGAATTTCTTGAACAAGCTGAATTGCTCGACAGCAACGACATCAATCTGTTTATACTAAAAACAGATGCTTACCTGGCACTGGATCAACCAGAGAAAGCTGTGGAATTATTGCAGGAAGCTCTGGAACTCTTTTCAAATGACGACCGTTTAGAATTACTATTTGAACTGGCAGATGTTTATGATGATTATGAAGAATTTGAAAAAGTATTCGACTGTCTCAAATTAATTCTGGAAGAAGATCCAACAAATGAAGAAGCACTTTATAAGATTTGTTTCTGGACAGATTTTACTGGTCGCAATGAAGAATCTATTAAGCTGCATCTCTACATCATTGAAGATTATCCATATTGTGAGCTGGCATGGTTTAATCTTGGAGCTGCTTACCAGGGATTAAAACTCTATGAAAAGTCAATTGACGCATACATGTACTGTATTGTAATAGATGAAAAGTTTGATTATGCATACAGAAACCTTGGCGATGCATACATCCGTTTAAGGAAATTCAAAGATGCAATTGAAATGCTTGAAAAAGTATTGGAACTAAGCAGGCCGGAAGAAGTGATTCATGAAGCCATTGCTTATTGTTATGATAAAATGAATCAGTTTGCACAGGCAAGATTCCATTATAGAAAAGCTTCACACATGAATCCCGCCGATAGTAAATTGTATTACAAAATAGCTTGTACTTATATTAATGAAGGACAAAATGAAAGTGCAATTAAGCAATTACAACAGGCACTTAAAATTCACCGTCTTAATCCTGAGTATAACCTGGCAATGGGATTGGCATTGGTTGAAACAGAGCAATATAAAAATGCATTGGAATATTTTTCAAATGTAATTAAGATGCGTCCTAAAAATGTAAAAGGATGGGGTGCAATGATTGAATGTATGTTAAAAGGCAATTTGCTTGAAAATGCAGACGAATATGCTTGCACGGCTTATGAAGCAAGCGGAAATAAACCGGTTTTTATTTATTACAGGGCAGCAATCTTTTTTGCACAGGGAAAAGTAAAGGAAGCAATTAATCAACTTCAATTTGCAATGGCCAAAGCACCTAAGTTGATAAAAAAAATGGTACAGCTTCAACCGGAAATTTTACAACATCCACAGGTAGTTGATTTAATTGCACAGTATAAAAGATCAAAATCAATTTGATTAATTAATTATCTGCTTTAAGACTTCATTCTTTGATTGCCTGATGGGAATGCTTTCCTATTTTTGCATAATTTAAAAAATTACATCATGAATTTTAATTTAACCCAGATTCCAGAGAGGAATAAGAAACCCCGTGACCATGGTATAACAATGGTAATGGATAAAGGCTTAAGCTGCGAAGAAGTGAAAAATTTTATCAGTGTTGCAGAACCTCACATAGATATTGTAAAACTTGGTTTTGGAACTTCATTTGTAACACCTCATCTGTCTAAGAAATTAGAAATTTATGCGGCTCATAATATTCCTGTTTATTTTGGAGGAACCCTTTTTGAAGCATTTTTAATCAGAAATCAGTTTAATGATTACATCAGTGTTTGTAAAGAGTTTGGTGTAAAATATATGGAAGTAAGCGATGGCTCTATTGAAATTCCACATGCTGAGAAATGCGGATATATTGAAAAGCTCACAAAACATGGAACTGTTTTAAGTGAAGTTGGAAGTAAAGATGCAGCACATATTATTCCACCATATAAATGGATTGAATTGATGCGTGCAGAACTGGAAGCTGGCTCTACTTATGTAATTGCAGAAGCCAGAGAAGCTGGTAATGTTGGTATTTACAGAGGATCAGGCGAAGTAAGAGAAGGATTGGTACAGGAAATTCTTACACAGATTCCTGAAGAAAAAATTATTTGGGAAGCACCACAAAAGGCACAGCAACTTTATTTTATTGAATTGGTTGGTCAAAATGTAAATCTTGGCAATATTGCTCCTTCTGAAGTTTTGCCGCTTGAAACAATGCGTCTTGGCTTGCGTGGAGATACTTTTCATATGTTTCTGGATAAAAAATAAATAATGATGCGAAAATTTGGGTTAATAGGTTTTCCATTATCGCATTCTTTTTCCAGAAATTATTTCACCAATAAATTTGCTGCAGAAGGCATCAGGGATTGTGAGTATCATCTCTTTCCTGTAAAATCAATTAATGAATTACCTCAGCTCATTTCTGAAAACCCCACGCTTTGTGGGTTAAATGTGACCATTCCATACAAAGAATCAGTGCTTCCCTTTTTACATTCAGTTTCACCTGCAGTAAAACAAATCGGTGCTTGTAATTGTATTAAAATCGCAGAAGGGCAATTAGAAGGTTATAATACTGATGTAGTTGGTTTTGAAGAGTCAATAAAGCCATTTTTAATGCCAGAAATAAGGAAGGCACTAATTTTAGGAACCGGAGGGGCGGCCAAGGCCGTAGCCTGGGTTTTAAAGAAATTAAGTATTGATTTTCAATATGTTTCAAGAAAAACTGGTGAAGGGATTCTTTCTTATAACGATATAACATCAACAATTTTAAAAGAAATACCCTTAATTATTAATACAACGCCACTTGGCATGCAACCAAACATCTTTAACAAACCATCATTACCATATGGGGCAATTGTGCCCGGGCATCTTTGCTATGATTTAATTTACAACCCTGAGAAAACTAGTTTTTTAGCCGCATGTGAAGCAGAAGGAGCAGTTATTAAGAATGGGTTGGAAATGTTAGAAATTCAAGCCGAGGAAAGCTGGAGAATCTGGAATGATTAAAAAGAACATTCATTCCGTTTGTAATAAAATGTTTCATGTTGGGTAAATTATATATACTTGCTTTTTTGCTTCACTTTTCTGTTGCCGGGTTTTCCCAAACCGACAGGGCAGATGAGTTTTACAATAAAGCCCTTCAATTTAAAAAAGAACGGAATTGCACACAAGCTGTTGAATCACTTAAAAAGGCGGTTGAGATAAGGCCCGCATTTGCAGATGCATTATATGAATTAGGTTGGTGTTACAATGAATTGAAAC